>CAZYWK010000016.1:3500-55706 GCA_964651825.1 uncultured Ilumatobacteraceae bacterium
GGGCTGGATCGGCCCGGGCGTCAGTCCCAGGTGAGGTCGAGGAAGCTGGGGAGTTCGCCGGTGTAGTCGCGGCAGATCGAGTCGACCACGTTCGAGAACTGCGACTCCCACTCGCAGTCCGGGACGAGCCCGGGCACCACCGGCACCTCACCGGTCGGAGCAGCCCACGCGGCCGGCGTCTTGGTCAGGGTCATCTCGAGGGTCGCGTTGCTCACGGGGATGGGATCGGACGCCCAGCCTGAACCTTGAACGACTCTGCGAAGTCTTGACACGCGACCGACGCCGCGCTGACAGCGAGCTACCGTGCGGATCGCGGACTCGACCGAGGAGGACTGCCATGGCCGCAAGCGTCGTGCACTTCTAAGTGCCGTACGACGACTCCGAACGCGCAACCGCGTTCTACCGGGACGTCTTCGGCTGGGCGATCACGCCGATGCCCGAGATGGACTACACGATCGTGTCGACCGGGCCGGTCACCGACGAGGGGATGCCTGCGGAGCCCGGCTACATCGGCGGTGGCCTGTTCCAACGCGACGGTGAGATCGACCGGCCGACATCACGCTCGACGTCGAGAGCATCGACGACGCGCTCGCCACCATCGCGAAACACGGCGGGTCGGCGGTAGGCGACAAGCAGACGGTCGGCGAGATGGGCTTCGCCGCCTACTTCCGCGACTCGGAAGGCAACCTGATGGGCCTCTGGGAGAGCGCCGGCGGCTGAGCTCCGGGCCGAGACTGGAACGGCAGGAGCCCGCACTGCGCCTGGCAGTGCGGGCTCACGTGTCGTCGCCGGGCTCGGCCGCCTAGTCCGGGTCGGCGGCGACCAAGGGCGCGTCCGACGCCGTCCCCGTCACGCCCGCGACCTGGATCGCCGTGATCGACCGGGCGTAGTAGTTCCCTGCATTAGCAGTCGTTCGACACACCACGCTCGCCGTTCCCGGAGCAGCCAGGGTGCCGCTGCTCGTGAACGAGATGACCGCCTTGTCGGCGCCGGGATCGGGTTCGAGGAAGAACGACGCCGGGAAGGTCAAGCCGTCGATGACGGTCGCGCCCAGGCGCAGTTCACACCCCACGGATTGCGCGGCCGCGGTGTTGTTGTTCGCCACGAGCTTCGCGGTGATGACGAAGCTGCCAGCAGGGAGCGCCAACTCCGCCGCGACTTGATCCGTGGAGACCGGGCCGAACTCCAGCGTGTTCGGTTCACGGGCGACGAATCCGTTCGCGCGTGTCGCGACGTCGGCGACGAGCTCTTGGAGACCGGTGTTGGTCATGTAGCCGACGACATCGATCAGGAGCTCGGTCGTCGGACCAGGGGTGCCGTAGGCGTCGTAGGTGATGTCGATCTGGCCGGCGTTCGCACCGGAGGTCGGCAGAGCGACCTGCACCGCGTTCGGTAGGTTCGAACCCGCCTCCACGTTCAACGACGACGTCGCCGGAGCACCCGTCGCGTCACCGGGACGAATGGAGACGAACCCGTTCGCCGTGGGACCGACCGCAGTCACGTTCAACAGCACGCCGGTCGCACCGGCGGGGACCACGACGGCCGCGCCGCTCGTGGTCGGGATCGACCCCGTGACCTGCAACTTCTGTGACACCGGTGATGCGAACGGGCCAGGGAGGCCCACGTTCACCGGGTCGCGCGTGTCCAACACGCGCGTCGGCGTCACCGACACGATCGTCGACTCGGCCGGGCCCGGGGCCGCGGAGGCGAGGAAGAATCCTCCCCCTCCCAGCGACACCGCCACTGCCGCACCGAGCGCCGCCCAGCGCGACCGCCACATCGTTCGATCCTTCATGTTGTTCTCCCTTCGTCAGCGCGCCGATGAGGCGCGATCGTCACGAACACGTTTCGTTCGCCGTATTGGAGGCGGACCGCAGGGCACGCCTGCGGATCAGGAGCCGCCCGCGGACGCGTGGATACGCGCGATGTCAGCGCGGCGTCGGACGGGTCGATCGGAGTGGCCGCCCAGCAGAATTGGCGGCCGGAGTGGGCACGCGGCCCGAGTTCAGCCGGGGTCGGCGGCCAACAGCTTCGGCAGGACGAGGAGCGACACCTCGTCGTCGAGGACGCCCTCGAGGTAGTCGCTGAAGTGCTCCTGCTCGAACACGAGGAGCGGCACGAGGTCGGCGAGCACCGCGTCGCTGACCGTCGAGCTGCTGTCGGCGGTGAGCACGTAGCGGTAGCGGACCTCGCTCCCCCGCTGGGAGAACGTTCCGACGGCCAGCTCGTCGTTGACGAGCGCGATCGCCTCACCGACCTCGCCGGACTTCTCCGACGTCACCGCATACGGCATGACCACCGTGAACTCGACGTAGGTCGTGGCTGCGAACTGGTCGTCACCGGCGGGCACGAGACGGACGTGCATCGTGCGCTGACGGTCGAGGTCGTCGGTACCGAGATCGACCTCGAGCTCACTCAGCGGGTGATCGTCGTCGGCTTCGACGAGCGCGGCCGGAAGACCGAGCTCGCTGAACACCGGCCGCATCAGCGACAGCTCGGCCAGGTGTTGCTTGTTCACCGCGTCGGGAAGGTCCATCGTCACTCGCGCTTCTTCATCGCCGTGATCATCGCCAGACGCAGGTCGTTCGGATCGCCCTTCTTGGCATCCATCTGCTTGAGCGAGAGACCCATCGCACCGACGAAGGCCTTCACCTGCTCGGCGGCCGCCTGCTGCTCGTCGACATCGGTGATCACCGTGACCTTGATGATCATGTCGAACACCTTGTCGACCATGCGGTTGTAGCCCTCGAGCTTCTTCTCCGTCGACTTGTCGGTGTTGAACAGCCCCCAGAACCCTGTCGGCGCCACTCCGGACGCCTTCTCCTTCTCGGCGGCCTTGTCGCGGCCCCACTGCTTGAACCGGCGGAACAGCGATGCGCCGACGTCGAGCGCCATCGCTCCGGCTTTGATCCCGACACCGACGGGAGCCGACGCGCCACCGAGCACGGCGACGTCGCCGGCGATCTTGCCCATCGCGACACTGATCTTCAGCAGCGCCCGGTTGGCCCGCTTGGCCGAGATGTACTGCAGGCCCTTGGCCAGGAGGTACTCCTCGTACTGCGCGTACTTGGCCTCCTCCTCCTTCGTGACCTTCTTGCCGGCAGCGCGTTTGGCGTCGATCGACTTGATGAAGGCTTCGGCGTCCTTCTTCAACGACGTCCCTTGCTTGCCGCCGAGCACGTCGCTCGTCTTGAGCGCCCGCTTGCGATTCTCCATGTCGTTGCGCACGATCAGCGCATCGACGAGGTCGACGGCGCGGACGATGATGTCGACGGCCGACAGCGCGATGCCGAGGCCCGGTACGGCGTTCATCAACGGTGCAGCAGCCCCACCGCCCCACAGGTCCATGAACGCCTTGGCGGAGGACACCCCGCTCTTCGCCGCACTCATCGCCTCGCTGATGATCTCCATCGAGGCCTTGAACTTCTCCTTGTCGTTCAGGCTCTCGGCCTTGTTGGCCAGTTCGACGATGTGCTTGATGACGAAGAACGTGTCCTTGATGCCGGCGAAGGCATCGGCGAAGCCGGCGATCCCTTGGGCACCGGCCGTGGCATCTTTGCCGGCCCCTCCCTTGTCGGTCATCGCCGAGATGCCCTTGGCGCCTCCGCCGATCGAGCTGATCCCGCTCAGCACTGCGCCCGCTTTGTCGCTCCCCGACGATTCGGTGTCGCGGAACGCGACGATCGCACCGGCCAGCCCGGTGAACATGGCGATGGTGTCGCCAGCTCCGGACGCAATGCCCATCCCGGTCTCCATCTCCGGGGGCACGTAGCCACGCGTCTTGAACGAATCCTGGGCGTCGTTGATCTCCGCGACGATGCCAACGGTGCCACCGACCGTCCCGAGCGCCTTCTCGGCGCCGTTGCTCTTGCCGGGCGGCGTCGATCGAGCCTTCTTGTCGGCGACCGCGGTCTTCTTGACGTAGCGATCGAAGCCGCGGGCTTCGAGGTCGTTGCCGTCGACCGACCTGACCTTGACGAAATCGGCCTGGGTGGTATTGCCCTGCAACGTGGTGGCGAAGTCGACGTCGAGGTCGTCGCCGGGCTTGATCTTCACCGCCGACAACCCGGTCGATTTTTCGTCGACCAGGGTCGGGTCGGCCGTGTCGGGTTTGCGCACGTCGGTGGGCAGCAGGGTGACCGCGGGGACGCGACGGATCGTCGGTCGACCGGTCCGCCGGATCCCGGCCTGAACCGGAGCGTCGGTGGTGGACGCTTTGGCCTGGATCTTCGACTCGGAGTCGGGCCCGGTCCGCAGGATCCGGGCGACCTGCTCGGCCACGCGGTCTGCTTCCACCTCGAGCGGATCGTTCACCGCACCCACGGCCAGCTTCGCCTGGACCGGGATCGTCGCCGGCCGCCGGCTCGTCGCCTGTGCCTCCGGCACGGCCGGGCGAACCTCTTGCTTCTCCTCGCGAACGGCTTCCGCCACGCCGGAAACAGTAGTCCTGACGCAACGCTTCACGAAGGTCTCGCGGCAAAGGTCAAGAGCCGCTCAAGTTGCTCAAGGTCGTGTCGGGGAACACCGATGTGGCCCCCAGGGAGTCGCATCGGCGACGACGGGAGGAGACAACATGCTCGGTCGGACCACGTTGAGGACGAAGCTCGTCCTCCTGGCCCTGGTGCCCCTCGTCGCGGTGTTCGTCGTGGCCGGTCGGAGCGTGCGCGCCGACTTCGACCGGGCGAGTGCAGCGTCCGCGCAGGCGGCCGAGGTCGAGCGGGCGTCGAAGGTCTACGACATCGCGCGGGCGCTCGAGCGCGAGCTCCTGGTCGACCGCCTCGTTGCACCGAGCAGCGGCGAGGAACCGACCGTCGTGTCGGCCCGGGCGCTCGACGACGCGATCGACGCGTTCCTCACCGACCCGGCGGCGGCCGACGCCGCCACGACCGCCGCTGTCGATCATTTCGACCAGCGGCTGCCGGCGCTGCGAGCCGCACTCCAGGCCGACCCCACCGAGGTCTTCGAGGCACTCGTGTCGGCCCGCGACCTCCTCGCCGTCGACCCGAACGCCGCCGGCACGGCGCCCGAGACACCCGACGTGCAGAGCGCGGCGCTGGAGTGGACCGCGTTCGCCCGGTTCATCGACAGCGAGCAGGACTTCGACACGTCCAACTTCATCAACAGCGCGACCACCGAGGACGCGATCACCCTCGAGATGACGGCGTCGCTGCGTGAAGCGGTCGCCCTGGCCGGTGCCTCGTTCAACAGCTTGTTGACCTCGCCCGAGGTCAACTCGGAGCTGCTCGCCGGTGCGACGCAGGCATGGGCGGCTGCGCAACGCGCCCAGGAGGATCTCGTCCAGTTCGGCTCGACGGACTTCGTCGAACTCGTCCTCGACAACGGTGGAGCGAAGCTGAGCGAGCGGATCGCCGCGACGGCGCAAGGGGTCTTGTCGCAGCCGATCGGTGAGGAGCCGACCATCGACGAGCAGGGGGTACGACTCGCCTACCTGTCCGCCGACGAGGTGCTGATCGATGCGGTGGATCTGCTGTTCGATGACCTCACCGACACGGTGAACACCGTGCAGCAGGACGCTCGCACCAGCGCACTGACCACGCTCATCGTGTTGGTGTGGGTCTCGGTCGCCCTCATGCTGTTCGTGTACTTCCTGTACCGGTCCATCCGCCGCCCGCTGCAGCGGGTCACCGAGCTCAGCCACGACGTGGCCACCGTGCAGCTCCCTGGTGTCGTCGCGACGATGCGTGCCGATGTCGATGCCGAACTCCCCCAGGTGGAGCAGATCGAGGTGACCACGAAGGACGAGATCGGCGACCTCGTCACGGCGTTCAACCTGATGTCGACGACCGCGGTCGACCTCGTCGGTGAGCAGGCCGCGGCTCGCCGGTCGATCGCCGACATGTTCATGAACCTCGGGCGCCGCAACCAGAAGCTCCTGAACCGCCTGCTGCGCAACCTCGACCGCCTCGAGCGCGACGAGGTCGACCCCGACGTGCTCGAGGCGCTATACGACATCGACCACATCACGACCCGTATGCGCCGCAACGCCGAGTCGCTGCTGGTGCTCGCCGGCGCCGAACAGTCGCGCAGCTTCGCCAAGCCGGCGGCCGCGGGCGACGTCGTTCGTGCCGCGCTGGCGGAGGTGGAGGGATACCAGCGTGTCCGCCTGTCCGGTGACGGCGCTCAGCTGCTGACCGGCGAGAGCGTCGCCGACATCGCTCACCTGCTCGCCGAGTTGATCGAGAACGCGCTCGCGTTCTCACCGCCGGAGTCCGAGGTGCACGTGACGACGCGGATGACGCCGCGTGGCTACATCGTCGCGGTGGCCGACGACGGCGTGGGGATGTCAGTGGAGAAGTTGGCCGAGTCGAACCAGCGCATCCTGGCCGCGGCCGGCAAGGAGGAGACTCCGTCGAAGTTCCTCGGGCTGTTCGTCGTGGGCCGGCTCGCCGCGCGTCGTGACATCGAGGTCGAACTGTTCGAAGGCCCGAGCGGAGGGATCACGGCGCGGGTCACACTGCCGTCGAGCGTGCTGTACGTGGAGCCCGGCCCGACCCTGGACCACGACCAGGACGGCGCCGCGATCGACACGGCGATCGACACAGTGATCGAGGCGCCGCCGACCATCGAGGCCCCAGCACACGAGCCGGTGACGGCCCCCGAGCCGGCCCCGAGCCCGCCACCGCTTCCCACCAGAACGCGGGCTCCGTCGGTGGCCGGAGAGATGAGCGCTGTGCCGCTGCTCGCCCCGCCGTCGGTCGACCCGTTCGGCCCGGCGCCGCTCGCCGCGCCGGCCAGCCGTCCGAACAGCTTCGGCACCCCCGGACGGCGCCCCGGCGCCCACCTCCCGTCGACGGTCGTGCAGCCCGCACCGGCGCTCGTCGAGGACGAAGGCGACGGTGAGGACAAGCATGAGGACCAGCGGGATGCCGCGACGGTGCAGCAGAGCCTCGCCAGCTTCCAGACCGGCACCGCCCAGGCGGATCGACGCCGCCAGACCGAAGAGATCGGGAGTTCGTCATGACGCTGCAGCAGCCCGACGGCGGCCTGGGCTTCATCCTCCAGAGCTTCGTCGACGACACCCAGGGCGTGTTGTTCGCCCAGACGGTGTCGGCCGACGGCATCCATCTCGCGGCGTCGAACAGCTACGACGCCCCGAGCCACGAGGTGTTCGCGGCGATCGCCTCCGGCCTCGCCAGCCTCACCGACTCCGCCGTCACCAACTTCGGGCTCGGGCGGGTCAACCGCCAGATCATCGAGGCGAGCAACGGCTGGATCCTGCTGGCGCGGATCTCCAGTACCGCCTCGATGGGCGTGGTGGCATCGTCGGCGGCCGACCTCGGTCTGGTCGGCTACGAGATGACGCTGCTCACACAGCGGCTCGGCGACGTGCTGTCGCCCGAGTTGGTCGAGCAGATCAAGAACGGTGTGCCCGCGTTGCGATGAACTACGAGGATGAGGTGCTGGAGGGCGACGAGGTCGTCCGGGCCTTCATGGTCACCGAGGGCCGCACCCGCGCTCGTGGTCACGAGTTCGCCGTCGAGACGATGGTGAGCCCGACGGCGCGGGCGCGCACTGCGGCCCTGTACCTACAGTTCGAACGCCAGCAGATCGTCGACCAGCTCGAGCAGCCGACGGCGATCGTGGAGATCGCCGCGGTGCTGGGTCTCCCGCTCCGCGCCGTCCAGGTACTCGTCAGCGAGATGATCGCCGACGGGCTCCTGGAGCAGCACGCCACGGTCCTCGACGTCGACAGTGTGCTCTTGTTGCGCATCCGTGAAGCGGTTGCAGCCCTGTGATTCCGAAGAGATGACGGAGATGACGGAGAGAATGAGATGACCACCACGTCTTCGGCCGGCACGGCGACGGTGGCCGCCGCCAACGGCCTGCCCGCACCGGTCGGCCCGATCGCTCCGCCCCAGCCGCTCGCGCCGCCGACGCTCGCGCCGGCCGGCCCAGCGGTGAACCGCCCGCTCGGGGTGATGTCGGCGAAGATCGTCGTCGCGGGCGGCTTCGGGGTCGGCAAGACGACGTTCGTCGGGTCGATCTCGGAGATCGAACCGCTGCGGACCGAGGAACGGATGACGGCGGCCGCCGCCATCCACGACGACACGTCCAAGGTGCGCTCGAAGCAGTCGACCACGGTGGCGATGGACTTCGGACGGATCACCATCGACGAGGCGCTGAAGGTGTACGTCTTCGGCACTCCGGGCCAGGATCGGTTCGCGTTCATGTGGGATCGGATCAGCGAGGGTGCCCTCGGTGCCGTGGTGCTGGTCGACACCGCCCGGATCGACGACTGCTACGCGTCGATCGACTACTTCGAGAGCCGGCGCATCCCGTTCGTCGTCGCCGTGAACCAGTTCCTCAACGCTCCGGAGGGTTCCGCCTCAGAGCTGCGCAACGTGCTGGCGCTCGGCGACACGGTTCCGATCCTCACCGTCGATGCGCGTAAGCGTCCGTCGGTCAAGGTGGCCTTGCTCGCCCTGATCGATCACCTGCTGTCGGCGGCAGCCGCCACCGGCTGAGTCCGCTCGGCCTCGCGGCTGCGGAACAGCGCGTCGCGGACCACCGCGATCAGGGCGTCGCGAACGTCGTTGCGGTCACGGGCGTCGGCGAACAACATCGGCGTCGAGCCCGGGAGTTGCAGCGCCGTTCGGATGTCGGCGAGATCGTGGGTCCGCTTGCCGTCGAACGGATTGACGGCCACGACGAACGGCACCATCCGCTGCTCGAAGTAGTCGACGGCGTCGAAGCAGTCCTGCAGCCGGCGGGTGTCGGCGAGCACGACGGCGCCGATCGCACCGCGCACGAGCTCGTCCCACATGAAGCGGTAACGGGGCTGGCCGGGTGTCCCGAACAGATAGAGGACGAGTTCGTCGCTGAGCGTGATGCGTCCGAAGTCCATGGCGACCGTGGTGGTCGCCTTCGTGCCGGTGAGCGAGATGTCGTCGAGCTCGGTGCTGGCCTGGGTGATCAGGGCTTCGGATTCGAGCGGTTCGATCTCGGAGATCGTGTGGACGAACGTGGACTTGCCGACACCGAACCCTCCGGCCACCACCACCTTCACCGGGACCACCTCGACGCGGCGCGTTGCGCTCGCGCGGGGCTCAGAGTCGATCGAGACCATCGAGCACCCTTTCGAGCAGGCTGGAGAACGAGGAGTCGGGTGGTCGCTCACCGGTCGTGAGCACGCCCTGGTCGATCAGGTCGGCGACGACGACCTTGGCGACACCTACCGGCAGGTGAGCCCGCGCGGCCACCTCGACGAGGGCGATCGGCCGATCCGCCATCTCGACGATGCGCGCCGCCTCCCATCGTTGTGCCGACGCATCCTCGACGTGCTCGGTCCGGCGCAGCTGTGATTCGAGGGTGAGCGAGGACGGCGCGCTCGTTCGACCACCGGTGATCGCGTACGGACGCAGGAGCCGGCCGGTCTCGTCGCGGTGGAGCTGCTCGGCGGGGGGCGGCAGGAGTGGCGCCACTGGCGTCGTCACTGGTGTCGTCATGTCGTCACCCGTTCAGCAGGGCATGCTTGAGCTCGTCGCGGGCCGAGGGGTCGAGGACCTCGCCGGCACTCGCTGCGAACACCGCCATCTCGTACGCCACGGTCCCGATGTCGCAGTCGTGCACGGTGATCGCGCACATCAGCGACCCGTCGCGGATGCCGGTGATCAGCATCCACCCGTGCTCCATCTCGACGATCACGTTCGACACGGCGCCGACGCCGAAGCGGCCGGCCGATCCGTAGGCGAGCCCGATCATGCCGGACGACACCGCGGCGAGCCGCTCGCCGGCTTCGCGGTCGACGCCCTCGGACACCGCGAGGGCCAGCCCGTCGGAGGACACGACGACCGCCTGGCGCACGGCGGGGACGCGGTCGACGAATCGCTTCACCAACCAGTTCATGTTCGTGACGACCGGCGACATCAGACGGTGCTCCCGTCGGTGACCGGCTCCCACGCCGGCATGGCGCCCTGGCGGGCGAAGCTCGCCAGAGCGGCGCCGATCCGGGCAGGTTGCGCTTCGACGACCGGCCTCGGTACGTTCGGCTCGGCCACCTGGAGGGGCCCGAGCGCTGTGCGCACCGGTGCGGGCGGCGGAAAGCCGTCGTCGGTCCGTGCGAGCCGATCGGGTGGCGGCCACTGCATCGATCCACCGTCGCGGCTGGGCAGCGCGTCGTCGGTCGCCGCCGTGGATCGGATCGGCAGGCCCGCCACCGTCAGGGTCAACTTGGCGATCGCTGCTCCGCTGGCGACCCGGAGCTGCTCGGTCGAGAGGTTGGCGGCCGGCGCGGTCGGCGCGGCCGGCGGGGCGCCCACCGCGGCGAGGGCGGGCTCGGTCGCCCGCGGGCTCGTGGTGACGTGTTCGGTCGGTTCACTGGTGTGGAGAACCGCCGACGGGATGTGAACGGTGGCAACGGCACCACCGTGCTCGCTCGTCGAGAGCGTGACCGTGGCGCCGATGCGTGCGGCGAGCTTGGCGACGACGGTGAGGCCGATGGAATCGTCGCTGACCGCGCCGAACTCGGGCGCCAGCGCCAGCCGCCTGTTGAGGTCGTCGAGGCGGGAATCGGCGATGCCGATCCCGGAGTCGGCGACGAGGATCTCATATCCGGTCCACACGGCGTTGCCGGCGACGCGCACGCGGGATTCGGGCGGCGAGAACGCCGTGGCGTTGTCGAGCAGCTCGGCGACGAGGTGGCCGAGTGTCGTTGCGGCGAGTCCGGTGACTTGTACGTGTTCGAGGGCGAGCACGTCGATGCGTCGGTATTCCTCGACCTCGGAGATGCCGGCGCGCACGACCTCGTCGATGTCCTGCGGCATGCGCACGCCCGGCCGGTCGACGCCGGCCAGCACGAGCAGGCTGTCGGCGTTGCGGCGCATCCGTGTGGCGAGGTGGTCGAGCTTGAAGTAGTTGGCGAGCAGCGCAGGATCCTCGACGGACGCCTCGAGAGTGTCGAGCAACGCGAGTTGCTGGTCGACGAGACCGCCGTTGCGCCGGGCCAGCGAGACGACGAAGCGCGACACGGCGTCACCGTCGTGCCCTTCGTCCAACGGGGCGACCGTGGACGAAGCGAGCTGCATCGCCGGGACGACCGTGGCGGAATTCGCGCTCAAGTCGGCGGGTCGGCCGACCGACCTTATAGCCACGAAGGAAGCGACGGCGGCGACGCCGGCGACGACCATCCAGACGATGTCGGCGCCCGACAGCACGACGGCTGCGAGCAAACCGACGACCGCGACGACCACCACCGTCCGTGCTCGCCGGGTCGATCGATCGACGGCACCAGCAGAACCCACCATGTGACCCTCCCTGAGTTGAGACGTCCCGCCCTCCCTGACGACACGTCGGTACCCCCATCGGCAGGACCTCACCGGAACTTGAGCGGGAGTTCACCGATCGTGACGATTCCTTGCCGATTGGTCACCGAAGGCGCGAACACCGATGCCGACGGCCATGGCGGGTACCGCGGCGACCCGGCGACCCCGCTGCGCGGCAAAACCTGCCGAGCGGTTAGTTTGCGACGGTCGGGAAACGATCGGGGAGTCGCACATGCCGCACACAACGTCCACATCAGTCGCCGAGTCCGCTGCCGACTCCGACAGCACGGCGACGACCAGGACCACGTTCTGTCGCGTGTGCCATGCGAGTTGCCCCATGGAGGTCGACGTCGTCGACAACCGGGTCGTCGCGGTCCGCGGGATCGCCGACGACCCGCTCTTCGAGGGGTACACGTGCATCAAGGGCCGCCAACTCCCCGACCAGATGGCCGACCCGAACCGCCTGCGGGCGCCGCTACGGCGGCGGCCCGACGGCACGTTCGAACAGGCCACGAGCAGCGACGTGCTCGACGAGATCGCGCACGAGCTCCGGCGGATCATCGACGCCTACGGGCCGCGCGCGGTGGCTTCGTACACCGGCACGGGCGGCTACCAGAACTCGGTTGCGGTGCCGGCGGCGCGTGCCTTCCACCAGGGCCTCGGCTCGATCTCCTTCTACACGTCGGTGACCATCGACCAACCGGCCAAGGCGTTGGCCCAGTTCCGCCTCGGCGGATGGGAGGCGGGCTACCACAACTTCACCGACTCCGACGTGCACATGGCGATCGGCTACAACCCGATGGTGTCGTCGTACGGCCCCGTCGGCGGGCTCCAGGGCACCAACCCGTTCGTCGTCATGCGGCGCCGCAAGGCCGAGGGCATGAAGTTGATCGTGATCGACCCGCGGCGGACCGAGTTGGCGACGTTCGCCGACATCCATCTGCAGATCCGCCCGGGCGAAGACCCGACGCTCCTCGCCGGCATGATCCGGATCGTCCTGCAGGAGGGTCTCCAGGATCACGAGTTCTGCGAGCGTTGGGTGAGCCAGTTGGGCGAGCTCGCGGCGTCGGTCGAGGACTTCACCGTCGACGTCGTCGCTGATCGTTGCCAACTCGATCCCGACGACATCGTGGCGGCGACCCGGATGTTCGCCGCCGGGCCGCGGGGCACGGCCGGCACCGGCACCGGCCCGAACATGGCCTCGCGATCGAGCCTCACCGAACACCTCGTGGTGGTGCTCAACACGATCCTCGGTCGCGTCAACCGCGAGGGCGACCTGATCGACAACGGCTTGCTGCTCTACCCCGACATGCCGCACCGGGCTCAGGCCGTCGCGCCGCGGGCACCGGCCAACGGGCCGCCCTCGCGGATCCGCGGGCTGCGCGGCTATCGCGGTGAGATGCCGGCGGCCGCGCTCGCCGAGGAGATCCTCACGCCAGGTGCGGGCCGGGTGCGCGCGTTGATCGTGAGCGGCGGCAATCCGGCGGTCGCCTTCCCCGACCAGGAGCTCACACTGCGCGCGCTCGCCGACCTCGAGCTGCTCGTCGTGATCGACCATCGGATGACGCCGACGGCCGAGTTCGCCCACTACGTCATCGCGCCGACGTTGTCGCTCGAGCGCGCCGACGTCCCACACCTGATGGACCGCTGGTTCCGCCAGCCCTACACGAACTACACCGAACCAGTGGTCGAACGCGACGGCGACGTGCTCAACGAGTGGGAGGTGTTCTGGGAGCTCGCATTCCGGCTCGGCAGCACCCTGCCGTTGCCCGGCGGAACTCCTGACATGTCGCAACGGCCGGCAACCGACGAGATCATCGATCGCGCGTACGCCGGATCGCGGATGCCGCTCGACGAGGTCAGGGCCAGCCGGCGACAGGTCCACCTCGACCTGCGACCGGTGGTGCAACCGGCAGACGACACGGCGACCGCCCGTTTCACACCGGCACCCGACGATCTCATGGCCGAACTGGCGAGCGTGCTGCGCGAGCCTGCCCCGGTGCTCGCCGGATACGACCCGGCGGCGTATCCGTTCCGCCTCGTCAGCCGCCGGCTGAAGCATGTGCTCAACTCCAGCGGCACCGAACTGCCCGCCCTCGCCAGGAAGGGAACGACCAACGCCGCATACATGAACCCCGCGGACGTCCGTGAGCTCGGCGTGGTCGCCGGCGACCTCGTCGAGATCCGTTCGCCGCGCGCCGCGCTGGTCGGCGTGGTCGAGCCGGCCGACGACATCAAGCGCGGCGTCGTCTCGATGGCCCACTCGTGGGGCGGCACATCGCTGACCGACGAGAAGGTGCGCGACATCGGCACCCCGACGAGCCGGCTCGTGTCCGCGGCAGCCGGCCACGACCCGGTCACGGGCATGGTCGTGTCGAGCGCCATCCCCGTCGCCGTCAGCAAGGCCGACGAGCCGGCATGACCGTCATGTCCCGCGTCGCGTGCGACTCGTGCGCCCTCCGGAGGTGCGGCAAGACTCGACGAAGGATCGATCCGGACGCGGGGATGTTGAACCGATGACGTCGAACACCAAGCACGTGAACCACGAGTTGAGCCCGATGGCGTGCCCGGTCCACATCGACGACGTCGACCTGTTCGGCGTGGGTGCGCAGGAGCATTGGTACGAGGCCTACGAACTCCTCCACCGCGATCAGCCCGTGTATCGCATCGAGGGCGGTGGCCTGTTGCCCGGAGCCGACGCGTTCGTGTTGACGAAGCACGAAGACGTCTTGGCCGTGGTCAAGGACCCTTCCCGGTTCCAGGTCCTGTCGACGCTGCGCGTCGGCCAACTCGCCGATGCGGGCGTCACGCCCGAGGAGGCGTTCGCCACGACGAAGAGCCTGATGCTGGCGTCGATGGTGTCGTTGCGCCCGACCCAGGAGTTGTACTTCCAACACCGGCGCGAACTGACCGACCCGTGGGTCGGGGTGGGTGCGCTTCGCCACCGCGAGATGATCACGCGTCACGCCAACGAGCTCGTCGACGAGTGGATCGACGATGACGAGGTGGAGTTCGTCGGCCGGTTCGCACGCCCACTGCCGCAGCGCGTCTTCGCCGACGTGATGGGCTTTCCCCAGAGCGACGTTCCACAGCTGGCCGAATGGGGCGATGCCGTGGTCACGCCGTTCGTGCACGGGACGGGCCTCAAGCACGAGTTGACCGCCGACCAGGTCACCGAGATGAACCGTCGGCTCGAAGGGTTCCAGGACTACATCTACGAACAGGTCGTCGCGAAGCGCGCCGATCCGCAAGACGACATGGTCAGCTTCCTGTGCGACGTCCACTACGAAGCGCTCGACCGGAAGCTGACCGACATCGAGATCGCCGGCATCGTCCACGCCATGATCCTCGGTGGCCTCGAGACCACCCAGTACGCCCTCGAAGAGCAAGCGCAACTGTTGTGTGAGCACCCGGCCACCTTCGAACAACTTCGCCGCGACCGGACCAAGCTGCGCAACTTCGTCGAGGAATCACTCCGCCTGCGCGCCCCCACGCACGGCCTCTCCACGCGGATGACCACCCGCGACGAGGAGTTCCAGGGCACCTCCGTGCCGGCCGGATCGCTGCTCCACCTGCGTTTCGCCGCCGCGAACGTCGACGACGGCGAGTTCGCGTGCCCCAACGACCTCGACCTCGACCGGGCCGGCGTCGGCCGTCACGTGACGTTCTCCACCGGGCCGCGCGTCTGCCCGGGTGCCACCCTGTCGCGTCTGGAACAGCAGATCGCGTGGGGCGTGTTGCTCGACCGCCTCGACTCGATCGAGTACGCCGACGGCAACGACTGGATGCACAAGCCGGGCATCATGCTCGCCACGATCAAGCTCAACCTGCGGGTCCACAGGTCGGCCGAACCGCTCGCGCTCGGCACGAGTCGCCCGGCCGCCGGCTAGTGCACCACTAGCTGCCGATCGTCTGCCACCAATCGGCCTCGGCGGCGGCGAACAGGTCGGTGTAGGTGGTCACCAGTTCGTTCGCACCAGGCGGCGCGTCCTGCATGCGCGTCGGAGGGAGCGCGGTCGCACCCGGAACAGGGTCGACCCACTCCAGGCGCAGCGATTCGACCAGCCCGCCGAGAACCGGCGACGCGGCCTCGTGGTGGTCGCTCGTCTGATGGGCGATGAACGTACGGTGGTCGTCGAACGCCAGCAACGTGTAGTACGTCCGTGGTTCGGCGCCGCGCCAGTACTCGTAGTGTCGCACGCCGGTCTCGAGCGAGTGCGTGCTGTCGTGCAAGGCCCGCGCGACCGCCTCGAAGTCGGCTTCGGCGCCGGGGCGCACGGTGATGTGGGCCAGCAATGTCGCCATCGATCGAGACTATTGACCGCCGGTGCACGCCGGCGAGCCCTGGATGAGTGCCATGCGTCAGGTCGCGGGGCGAGCGGCTCGTTCGGGGTAACCGTCCGCGGGCAGCGCGCTGATGGTCCCCTGCAGGGCGTGGCCGCCGTCGACGTAGAGACATTGCCCGGTCACGTAGGCCGCGGCCGGTGAGGCGAGGAACACGGTCGCGTTGGCGACGTCGCCCGGTCGACCGGGGTACGGGAGCGGGACGCCCGACATGTCGACACCCACCTGCTCGTCGTACGTCGACTCCCAGCCGTCGGTGCGGAACGCGCCCGGAGCGACGCAGTTGACGCGCACCTTCGGGCCCCACTCGAACGCCAGCGTGCGGCTGAGTTCGACGACGCCGGCCCGCGCTGCGGCCGTGTGCGCGATGCCGGGCAGCCCCCGACCGACGATCGCGACGATCTGCACGATGCACCCACCGTCGCCGTCGAGCATCTGGTTGCCGAACGCCTGCGTCATCGCCCAGGTGCCGTTGAGATTCAGGTCGATCACCGACCGCCAGCCGTTCGCGCTGTAGTCGCGTGCCTTCTGCGGGAACTGGCCGCCGGCATTGTTGATCAGGATGTCGATGCGGTGGCGGCCGGCGAGCGTCTCGACGCTGTCACGGTCGCGAATGTCGACGACGTCGGCGTCGACGGCGTTGCCGGTGAGCGCGGTGATCTCGGCGGCGGCGGTCTCCAGCCGTTGCCGATCGCGAGCCGCGATGACGACGTGGGCACCGGCCGCCGAGAGGCCCTCGGCGATCGCCCGACCCAGCCCGGTGCCGCCGCCGGTGACCAGCGCAGTCCGGCCGGCCAGGAGATCAGCGACGAACGGACCGGTCACGACGCGTCCAACGCCGCCTCGCCCAGGTAGCTGGCTTCGAGTACGTGGCGGTTCGCGGTCAGTTCGGCAGCGGTGCCCTCGAGCACCATGTCGCCGTGGTTCAGGACATAGCCGCGGTCGGCCACCTGCAGCGCCATGTGCACGTGCTGCTCGACGACGAGGACGCCGCATCCGGTCTGATCGGCGATGTCGCGCACGATCGGGAGCAGGCGCTCGACGATGATCGGAGCGAGCCCGAGGCTCATCTCGTCGACCAGCATGCAGCGCGGCTCGGACACGAGTGCCCTGGCCATTGCGAGCATCTGCTGCTCGCCGCCCGACAGCAATCCGGCCTGCCGGCGGCCGAGCGACTTGAGCGCCGGCAGCAGATCCATCGCCCGATCGTGTGCCTCCCGCCGCGACTGGCGGTTCCCGGTCAGACCGAGGCGGATGTTCTCGTCGACGGTCAGGTCGAAGAACAGCGAACGATCCTCCGGCACGTGGGCCAGGCCCCGCCGGGCGACCGCGTGTGCCTTGTGGCCCGTGACCGGCTCGCCGAGCACCTCGACCGTGCCCTCGAGCGGGGTCAGCAATCCGGAGATCGTCAGCAGCGTGGTGGTCTTGCCGGCGCCGTTCGGTCCGAGCAGCGCGACGACCTCGCCGGCGCCGACGGTCAGGTTGATGTCACGCAACACGGGGATGCCGCCGTAGCCGGCGTGCAACCCGCGGACGTCGATGAGGAGATCGCTCATTCGCCGGCCTCCTTCCCTGCGGCGGCGGACGTTGCGGCGGCCGCAGCATGGCCAGCCGAGACGCCCGCTTGGGCTTGCGACTCGCCCGCGGACTCGCCGAGGTACGCCGCGATCACCGCCGGGTCGGCGCGCACTTCCGCCGGAGTGCCCTGGGCGATCACCCGACCGAAGTCGAGCACGTAGATGTAGTCACAGACGTTGAGCACCAGCCCCATGTCGTGGTCGATCAGGAACAGGCTGACGTCGAGGTCGAGGAAGCTCCGCAGATGCGTGCCGAGCAGCTGGCTCTCCTTGGTGTCGAGCCCTGCGGCGGGTTCGTCGAGCAGGAGCAGCTTGGGCTGTGCGGCCAGTGCCCTGGCGACACCGATCAGCTTGCGCTGGCCGTGGCTGAGCTCGCTCGGATGCGTGTCGGCGAGATGGGTCAGCTGCAAGGCTTCGAGCGCGACGTCGACCTGTCGGGCCGTGGAGTCGCGCCCCCCGCGCGGCCAGACGATGTCGGCCAGGAACGAGTACCAACGCGGTCGATCTGCGGCGACGAGCAGGTTGTCGCGCACGGTGAGATCCTCGAACAACTCGAGCGACTGGAACGTTCTCACCAAGCCCAACTTGGCCCGGGCGTCAGGACGCTGGCCGGCGAGGTCGTTGCCCTCGAAGGTGACGTATCCGCTCGTGATCGGCGTGAAGCCGGTGATGGCGTCGATGAACGTCGTCTTGCCGGCGCCGTTCGGTCCGATCAGGCCCACCAGTTTCCCGGCCTCGCAGGTCAGGTCGATCTCGTCGTTCGCATTCAGTCCGCCGTACGTGACCGTGAGGCCCCTGGCTTCGAGCAATGTCATGTCAATTCACCTTTACGGGAGTAGGAACGTTGGTGGCGGCGACCGTGTTGCCGTCGGGTACGGCGATCCCACGGTCGGCACGCTGACCCCTGACCTGCAGGAAGATCGATCGAATCATCAACGCGAGGAAGGCACCGACGATGGGCATCCAGAAGCCGGAGTAGGTGTCGACGCGCAGCGGCCAGATGATCCAGCCCAGCACGTAGCCCACGAGCGCAGTGGGCCCGAAGCGTCGGCCGGCACTCGCCCACTGTCGCCCGGCTTCGCCGAAGGTCGGTGCGATCGGCCCGACCACCCTGGCGAACGCGAGCACCACCGCGTACAGCAGGACCAGGCTGATGAACACCCACCACTCGACCGACTCGACGAACTTCGCGTTGTACAGCCAGAAGGCGGTCCCGACCACGAGGATGGCGAGACCCGACTTCACCAGGATCTGCTTCGGACCGCGGTACTCGGACCGCAGCGTCTCCGCGCCGGGAATCGCGTTGACGAGCCACGAACCGAGATGCCGGACGCCTTCCCCGAAGAACGGCGCCACCCCCTCGGGGTGGACGATCGCCGTGACGATGATGCCGAGGCCGCTGATCAACCCGACGTAGCTGTCGATGTTGGTGCTGGCGAAGAAGTAGTTCGAGGTGGTCGGCACGAGCGCCGACAGCAGCATCCCCGCGACGATGGCGCCGTTGATCGACGAGATGCCGGCCAGGTAGGCGAACGCGAGCACCGACAGGCTCGCGCCGTAGCCGAAGTTCGCCGACGACACCTCGACCTGCTTGAAGCCGAGCATCAGGCCGCCGATCCCGGCGAATGCCGCGCTGATGCCGAAGGCGAGCAGTTTGGTACGCGTGACGTTGATGCCGGCCGCCGCGGCCGCACGCTCGTTCGCCCGCACCGCGAGGAACCGCCGGCCGACCCCCGACCTGCGCATGTTCGCCACGGCGATCGCACAGAGCGCCAGCACGATGGCACCGAACACCACGAAGGCCGGGTTCTCGTTCTGTTCGCGCGCGCTGCGCGCTCCGACGTCGATCCCGAAGATCGTCGGGTCCTTCACGAAGGCGGGCACACCGGCACGCAGCTGGGTGATGACCTGGTTCTCGAAGTACATGCCCTGCAACGCGACCGCGGCGGCGATGGTGACGACCGCGAGTTGGACGCCGCGGATCCGCACCGCGGGCAATCCGACCACCAACCCGACGACCACCGCCGCCGCAATCCCGATCACCCCGGCGATCGGCCACGCGAAGCCAGGGCCGTCGACCGGGACGAGGTTCGAACCACGGCCGATGCCGTCGGCCATCATCCGGGCCGTGATGAACGCCGCGATCCCGGCGAACGACATCTGGGCCAGCGAGATCTGCCCGGTGTACCCCGTGATGACCACGATCGAGAGCATCACGATCGAGAGCACGAGACCGGTCTGGATCGAGTTGGCGAAGCGGGTCCTTCCCCCCGAGTTCTCGAACACGAACGCGAGCAGGACGAGCACGGTCACCCACACGACCGCGTGCTCGCCCACACGTTTGGGCTCGGGCGCGACCGGCAGGCGTTTCTCTTCGACCGTGCCCCGGATCGGCAGCGACTTGCCCCGCACGTAGAGCACCACGATGATGACCACGAGCGGCAAGAAGTTGCGGACGCCGCTCTGCATCCACTCGAAGCTGCCGTCGAACCAGCTCGCCTTGCGCACGTCGAGCAGTGTCTGGACCGCACCGAGCGCGAGGCCGCCGGCCACCGCGATGGGGATGGATCGCAGGCCGCCGATCAGTGCGGCGGCCAACGCCGGCACGATCAGCGCGGTCAGACCGACGGGAGTGATCGTTCCGGCGATCGGGCCGACGACGATCACGGCCAGGGTTCCCAGCACCGAGGCGATCACCCAGTTGATCGCGGCCAGCGTCTGGGGCGAATAGCCGAGGAGCACGGCACCCTTCTCGTTGCCGGCCGCCGCGCGCGTGGCGAGGCCGAACCGGGTGTACCGATATCCGGCCCACACCACCAACCCCATCAGCAGCGCGAAGCCGACGACGTAGAGGGTGTTGCGGGGTAAGACCTTGCCGAGCCCGAGGAAGTTGGTGATCGCCTCGTCGGGAACGACGCTGCGGGGCTGCGGGAACGAGTTGCCGAAGTTGATCAATGCGACGCCCTGGAGATACAGCGCCAGCCCCAACGACGCCACCACCTTGCCGAGCGGCGCGGCGTTGCGCAGCGGGCGGAACACGAGGAAGTGGGCGCCGAGGCCGAGGCCCACTGCCATCAGCAGCGCCAGCACCAACGAGGCGGTCATCGGCCAGGTGCCGCTGTCGGACAGCGTGATCTCGACCGGGACGTTCAGACCCTTGGTGGGCAGGAAATCGACCCACGGGAAGAAGAACTGGCCGCGATTCCAGGCGGTGTCGAAGGTGAACAGCCCGTACATGGCCATGGCGCCGTACGCGAAGTTGATGACGCCGGAACCCTTGTAGGACACGACGAGGCCCGCGCCGAGCATGGCGTACAACGCGCCGAGCCCGAGGCCGATCAGCAGAGTGAAGATGATGTCGTTCAACGCGAGACCCCCGGGTCACGTGAAAATGGCGAGCGGGTGGACGGGTCGAGCGATCGGCTGATCGGATCGACCCACCGACCCGGTCCGCAGAATCTAATCAGTCGGCCGAATAGTTGTTGGCATCGCAGCACGAAAGTCTGTCCCGTCGCAGGTCGGAGCTATCGGCGCGGATCGACGAGCACCTTCATCTGGCTCGTGTGGCCGCTCGCGAGATCGACGAGCGCGGCCTCGAGACCGTCGAGACCGACCGTCGACGTGTGGAGCGGCTCGACCGCGACGCGGCCGTCGGCGATCATGCCCATCGACATCTCGAACTCCTCGTGCAGGTACGCGAGCGACGAGGTCACCGAGATCTCCTTCACCAGCCAGGCACCCGGCGAGATCGGAGCGTCGCCGTCGGCGAGTCCGACCAGACACATCGACCCGCCCCGGCGGGCGAGATCGACGGCCGACTGGACGGCGAACGGCCGACCGACGCACTCGTACACGATGTCCGCGCCGAGACCATGCGTGAGTTCGCGGAGCACGGCATTCGCCTCGTCGCCGGGAGCGACGCCATGGTGCGCTCCGAGCGCGAGCGCCAGCGCGCGTCGCTCGGCGCTCGGTTCCACCACGACGACCTGGCCGGCGCCCGCCGCGCGCACCCACTGCATCACCCCGACACCGATCGGGCCCGCACCTTGGACGACGGCGATGTCGCCGAGGCGGACACCGCTGTGGCGCACGGCATGGAGCGCGACGGTGCACGGTTCGACCTGCGCGGCCTGGTCGTCGGTCAGCGCGGGATTCGTCTTGACGACCCGGCTCGCGGCGACCGCGATGCGGGGAGCGAACCCGCCGTGGAGTGGGGCCATCGCGTCGCGGCCGATCGCCGACAAGAACGCGACCTCGCATCGAGCTGCGTGTCCGCGACGGCAGGCGGTGCACCGCCCGCACGACGGTGCGACCGCAACCACGACCCGATCGCCCTCGGTCAGCGAGCGCACCTGCGCCCCGACGGCCGACACGGTGCCGCTCCACTCGTGTCCGCAGATGGCGGGGTTGTACGGCTCGTCGCTCTGATAGGCGTGGACGTCGGTGCCGCAGATCCCACAGAACGCGATGTCGACGACCACGCCCTCGGCGGCCGGCGTCGGGTCCGGGAACTCCACCAGCTCGATGACACCGCGGGCGGTGATCAGCGCGGCGTGCATGCGCCGGCCTCGCTGCCGCCATCGGCGTTCGGTCCACTCCCGTCGGCTCGCTCGTGTGCCACGTTGCAATACTGACCACGAGCAGCCGGCTCCGACGAACCAGTCGGGCACGCCGAGAAACCATCCCGAGGAGCACCGCCATGAGTCTGATCGCCGTCGAGGCCGCCATCACCGTCGTCGACCCGACGAGTCGCCGGCGCCTGATCGAACGGTCGGCGCCGATCCAGCAGGCGACGCGCGACGACGAGCCCGGCTGCCTCGTGTACTGCTTCGCCGCGGACCCGTGCCGTGACGATCTGATCCAGGTGTACGAACTCTGGGAGTCGGAGGAAGCGCTCAACGCCCACTTCGATCATCCGAACTACCACGCGATGCGCACGATGCTCAACGACGGCGGTCTGGCCGGCGCCGTGAGCCGCAAGCATCGCATCGACGCGAGCGCCCCGGTGTACGGCCCCGACCGGGCACCCACCGCCACGTTCACCTGATGTTCGGTCCTGGGTCGCGGTCCGGTCACGGTCCGGTTCGGCCGGAACTCACCGCGTGATCAATAATGGAGGCATGACCGCGACCGACTCGTCCCAGACCGCTGCGGAAGCCCGCTCACCCGGGTTGAGCTATCAGGATCTCCTCGATGCCGACACCCATCCGGTGCCGGACGTGCTGCGACTCCAATCCCCCCGGTACCTCGGCAGTGAAGACATCCCGATCGAGCGATACACCACGCGCGAATGGCACCGTCGCGAGGTCGATCACCTGTGGTCGAAGGTGTGGCAGTTCGCCTGCCGCGAGGAACACATCCCGGTCGCCGGGGACTACATCGTCTACGACATCGCCGAACTCTCGTTCCTCGTGGTTCGACAGGACGACGGATCGATCAAGGCGTACCCGAACGCCTGCCTCCACCGCGGACGCCAGCTCAAGGACTACGACGGGCGCTGCTCGGAGCTGCGCTGCTCGTTCCACGGCTTCGCCTGGACGCTCGACGGCCAACTCCAGGACGTTCCCGCGGCCTGGGACTTCCCACACGTCGATCAGCGGCGGGACGACTTCACCTTGCCCGAGTGCAGCGTCGACACGTGGGCCGGGTTCGTGTTCATCAATCCCGACCCGAATGCCGCACCGCTCGCCGAACACCTCGGCGAGATCGTCGAGCAGTTCGAGGTGTGGGATCTCGAGAACCGCTACGTCGAGGCGCACGTCTCGCGGATCATCCATGCCAACTGGAAGGTCGCCCAGGAGGCGTTCTGCGAGGCGTATCACGTGAACGCGACACACCCCCAGATCCTCACGTACCTCGGCGACGTCAACACCCAAGTCGACGTCTGGGACCGCTGTTCCCGAGCCATCACGCCTGGCGGTACGCCCAGCCCGCTGCTCGGCACGGAGGTCAGTGAACAGGAGATGTTCCGCAGCATGCTCGACGTGCGTGTCGACCAGGACGCCCCGTTCACCCTGGAAGAAGGCCAGTCGGCGCGGGCGGTGCTCGCCGGCATGTCGCGCGAGCGGTGGCGTCCCGTCGCCGGCGACATCGTCGATGAGATGAGCGACGCCGAGATGGTGGACTCGATCGACTACACCGTGTTCCCCAACATGCACCCGTGGGGCGCGTTCAACCGGATCACGTACCGGTTCCGCCCGAACGGCGACGACCACCGCTCGTCGATCATGGAGTGCTTCTTCCTGTCGCCGTTCCAAGGGGATCGGCCACCGCCGGCGGAGGAACGCCGGCTCGGACCGGATGACCCGTGGACGGATGCACCCGAGCTCGGGATGCTGGCCAAGGTGTTCGAGCAGGACGTCTTCAACATGGCGAAGGTACAAAAGGGCCTGGAGACGACCCGCAAACCAGGGGTCACGTTCTCCAACTATCAGGAGTCGAAGATCCGCTGGCTCCACGCGTTGCTCGGCGAATACGTCGGCGACACGGGCACCGACACCCCCGTGAGCGTCGGGATCAAGCCGTGAGGGGCATCGTCCATCCCTTCTCGGGAGCGCTACACGAGCAGGACGGTGAGGGCAACGTCCGCGTGACCCTCGGCGACCTGACGGGCATCTTCGGCACCGACGGTCACTGGATCTCGGGCGAGCTGCGCGAGTGCGATCCGCAGCTGTGCGGGTGGGTCGGCGGCCCGATCATCGGCAACCATCGGGTGACCACACAGACCACCACCGACTGAGTGCTCAGACGAGCGCGGCGTCCCACCACTGCTGGAAGAACGCCAGCACGGCCCGGTCGACGAGTTCGACGATCAGGCCGGTCGGTGGCTGCACATAGGTGAACACGCCGAAGCCCGCGCCGTCGCCGGGGTCGTTCTGTGCTCCGACGAGCGTCCAACCCTGCGCGACGAGGCGGTCGGTCTCGCCACCGACGTCGTCGACCCAGACGCCGAGATGATGAGCGCCCGTGCGGTCGTCACCATCCCAGAACGAACCGGGCGGGCCCTGGAGCAGCTCGATGTGCTGGGGGCCGGCGGCCGAGTACGTGAAGCGCAGGGGGATCTCCTGGAGACCGTCGGTCGGCGTCCACAACGACTGTGCCGGGTTGTCGCGGGCCTCGGCCCAGGTGAGGCCGAGGCCCTCACCGAGCTCGGCCATGGCCACGTCGAGGTCGGGCACACGGATGCCGGTGTGGAACAGGTCGGCGAAGTCGATCATCGGTGTCTCCTGGTCAGGTGGGTCTGGTCGGACGGTGCTGGTCGTATGGGTCTGGTCGGGTGCGGGCGACGACTCTGACGCTCATGCGTCGAGGGTTGCCGGGTCGTTCAACAGTTCGACGATGGAACGGCAGAACGCCGCCGCCGGGGCACCGTCGAAGGCGCGGTGGTCCCACGTGAGGCTGAGCGTCAGCCGCTTGGTGGTCATGGGGCGGCCGTCGGCGTCGAGCACGAGGTCGTCGCGCAGTCGGCCGACACCGAGGATGGCCGCGTTCGGGGGGTTGATCACCGGGGTGAAACCGTCGACGCCGAACATTCCGAGGGTGCTCACCGAGAACGTGCCTCCTTCGACGTCTTCGAGCCCCAACGCGCCCGCCCGGGCTGCCTCGGCGAGCCGCGACGACTCGGCGCTCAGCGCGGCCAGGTCGAGACCGACGGTGTCGCGGATCACCGGGACGATGAGCCCGTTGTCGAGGGCGACCGCCATACCGACGTGCACCTGCGGGAGCACGGCGACCCCGTCGGCGGTGATCTGGGAGTTCACCAGCGGATGCTCGACCAGCGCCCTGGCACTGGCGGCGATCACGTAATCGGTGTAGCTGGGCGGCGCACCGGCCGCCTTGCGGCGCTCCCGGTCGGTCACGACCGCATCGAGGTCGGCGTCCATGAACAACGTCAGCTGTGCCATCTCGGTCAGCGACTCGTGCATCCGGCGGGCGATGGTGCCGCGCATCCCGGTCAGGCGCACGATCCGCGTCGGCTCCTGGGCGGGCGCCGGCAGTTGGACCACCGCCGCCGGCTCGGGGCTCGCTCCGGCGCCGGCGGCACGATTCAGGAGCTGGCGGACGTGCAGCGCGACCGATTCCCTCGTCACGCGCTGATCGATCGGATCGGGCGCGACGAGCGACACGTCGATGCCGAGCAGGTCCGCCAGCTGGCGGCCGGCGGCGGTGGCCGAGACGCCGGCCACCGCAGTGCCCGTCGACGGAGCCGGGCGCGCCGGGGCCAGGCTCGTCGGGGCAGCGGCCGCCGGCGTGATGCCATCGAGGTCCTCCGACACGATGCGGCCGCCAGGGCCGGTACCGCTGATCGGCCGCAGGTCGATGCCACGTTCGGCGGCGAGCCGTTTGGCGAGCGGCGAGACGATGATCCTGCCCCCCGACGGCGTGCCGGCGGCCTGGGTCGCGACGGGTGCGGGCTGGGCGGAGTGGGCCTGGGCAGGTGCCGGAGGCGTCGCTGGGGCACCGGTGGGTCGTGGTGCGGCTTCGCCGTCTGCCAGGATCCAACCGATCAGGTCACCGCACGCGAACGTGTCGCCGACCTCGCCGAGCCGGTGCAGGCGGCCCGACGCCGCCGACTCGACGTCGGTCTCGGTCTTGTCGGTCTCGATCCGCAGCACGGCGGCGCCGGCGGTCACGATGTCGCCCTCGTCGGCGTACCACTCGGTGATCGTGCCCTCCTCCATCGTCAGCCCGAGCTTGGGCATGATGAACTCAGTCGCCATGAGTGTCCTTTCGTGGTGGGGTTCCGTCGGGGCCATCGGGGCTATCGGGGCCACCGCAGCCGTCGAACGGTGCGTCGAAGCGTCGCTCGCGGGCAGCGATCGACAGGGTCAGGTCGACATCGAGCAGGCGGGGTCCGGACGGCTCGATCGACACGGTGATCCTCGCGTCGGATGACACCGGGCGCGTCCGCTCGCCATCGTAGGCCAACACCCCACCACCCGGCAGCTCGATCGACGCCGACGTGACGAGCGGTACCACCGCGGCCACCTCGAGCGTGGCGAACGTGCCGGGCGCGAGCGGGACGCGCACCCGGCGGCCCCCTGGGCCGAGCCGGATGAGCACCCCACCGGGTTCGTGCCGATCGACGGGATGGACGCGCCCGGCGATGCTCGCCAGGCCGGTGCTCGCAGGGTTGGCGATGCAGGCGACGACCCACCGGATCGTGGTCGGGTCACCGACGGCCTTGGCGCCGACGAACGCCGTGTCGATCAGCGCGGCTTCGACGAGCGCGTGGTCGTGGACCACACCCCGACGGGCCGGGTCGTCGACGGCCAGCGCGACCCGTTTCGCCTGCCGTCCGACGAGGCCGACCGGAACGGCGTCGCTGGCAACGAGCGCGGCGGCGACGCCGGCGATGGTTCCATCGACCGTCGACGGGAACACGTTGTTGGTACCGGTCGAGATCGCGATCAGGGGCGCGTCGGTCCAGCCGGTGGCGACATCGCGGCACGTCCCGTCGCCGCCCAGCACGACCACCGCGCCGACGCCTGCCTTCCACATCGCCCGGGCGGCGGCAACGGTGTCGAGATGTGACCCGGTGAGCGGTGACTCGACGAATTCGATGACGCCGTGGAGGCCGGCGACAGCGCGCTCGGCCAGGTGGTGGGTGTCGGTACTGAGCAGGACCCGGCCGGCGCCCATCTCGATCGCACCGGCGGCAGCACGCCGGATGATGCCGATCTTGACCGCATCGGACGTCTGGCCCGACGCCGAGGTGAGACGGCGGATGTCCTTTCCCGCGTGCGGGTTGACGATGATGCCGACCCCGGACACGCCGACGCCCGTCACGCGATCAGAATCCGCGGCGGGCAACGATGGCGCGGATCCCCGCTTCGATGTCGGTGGTGGACGGCAGGTAGTGCTGTTCGAGGGCCGGCGAGAACGGCACGGGCGAGAACGGTGCAGCGATCCGGCCGACCGGCGCATCGAGATGGTCGAACGCCTCCTCCTGGATCTGAGCGGCGACCTCGGCGCCGAGGCCACCGAAGCGCACCGCCTCGTGGACGACGATCACCCGGTTCGTCTTGCGCACCGACTCGACGATGGTCGCCGTGTCGAGCGGCTGCAGCGTGCGGGGGTCGATCACCTCGACGTCGATGCCGTCGCCCGCGAGCCGTTCTGCCGCGTCGAGCGCCTCGTTGGCCATGCGCCCCCATGCGACGACGGTGACATCGTTGCCCGGCCGCATGATGCTCGCCTGTCCGAGGGGAATCGCGTACGGCTCCTCGGGCACTTCGCTCTGCATGCCGAGCAGGCGCTTGTGCTTGATCATGATCGTCGGGTTGTTCTCACGGATGCACGAGGTCATCAACCCCTTCATGTCGTACGGGTTCGACGGGTGCACCACCTTGAGCCCGGGGATGTGGCAGATGAGTGCCTCGAGCGACTGGCTGTGCTGGGCCGCGGCCGACAGCCCCGCCCCGCCGCCGGTGGTGATCGTCAGCGGAATCGTCGCTGCACCGCCGAACATGTACTTCAACTTCGCCGCCTGGTTCACGATCTGGTCGAACGCGACACAGATGAAGTCCATGAACATGATGTCGACGATCGGACGCAGTCCGGTCACCGCAGACCCGATCCCGAGACCGATGATCGCCTGCTCGCTGATCGGCGTGTCGACGACGCGCCGTTCGCCGAACTCGGCCTGGAGCCCGGCGTAGGTGCCGAACACTCCGCCGAACGCACCGATGTCCTCGCCGGCACAGAACACGTCGTCGTTGGCCGCCATCTCCTGGCGTACGGCCTCGTTGAACGCTTGTCCGTAGGTCAGCTTGCGGCTCACGCCGGTACCTCCGTCATCCCGCGGTCGAACATTTCGGTGTACACGTCGACGAGCAAGCTGTCGGGTGTGGGCACGGGACTGTTCTCGGCGAACTCGATCGCGGTGTCGATGGCGGCGCGCAGCTCGGCCCACACCGCGTCGATGGTTTCTCGCGACGTGGTGCCGTTGTCGATCAGGTGCTCCTCGAAGGTGAAGATCGGATCACGTCGGCGCCACTCGGTGACCTCGTCGTCGGTGCGGTACTTGAGGCCGAGGTTCTGCACGCCGTGGTGGTTGTAGAACCGGTAGGTCTTGGCCTCGATCAGCGACGGGCCTTCACCGCGGCGGGCGCGCCCCACCGCCTCGCTGGCAGCTTCGTGGATGGCCACCACGTCCATCCCGTCGACGATCACGCCGGGCATTCCGTAGCCGGCGGCGCGGTCGACGATGTCGGTGATCGCCATCGTCTTCTCGCGCGCCGTGAACTCGCCGTACTCGTTGTTCTCGCAGACGAACACGACCGGCAGCCGGAGTGCACACGCCATGTTCGCAGCCTCGTGGAACGCACCGATGTTGGTCGACCCGTCACCGAAGAAGGCGACAGCGACGTTGCCGTTGTCCTTGTACCTGTTGGCGAACCCTGCCCCGACGGCGATGGGCGCACCCGCACCCACGATGCCGTTGGCACCGAGCATGCCGACGTCGAGGTTCGAGATGTGCATCGAGCCGCCCTTGCCCTTGCAGTAGCCGGTCGACTTGCCCATCAGCTCGGCCATCATCTCGTTGAACTGACCACCTTTGGCCACCAGGTGGCCGTGGCCACGGTGCGTCGAGGAGATCTGATCGGCATCGGTGAGTGTGGCGCACACGCCGGCGGCAACCGCTTCCTGCCCGACGTAGAGATGCAGGAAGCCGGGCAGTTTCGCCGCCTCGGCCAGTTTGCCTGCGGCCTCCTCGAAGAGCCGGATGCGCACCATGCGGCGGTGCATGTCGAGCTGGACTTCGGTCGAGAGTTCCATGATGCGTCCTGTCTGGAGGGTCCTGTCTGCTGGGCCGGCCGCGTCAGCGGCTGAGAATGGTGACGCCGCTGATGCCGGGAGCACCGTACACATGGGTGTAGGCGACCTTCGGATCGTTCGGCACCTGACGCTCGCCTGCGTCGCCGCGGAGCTGCAGCACGTTCTCGTAGACCTGGCGCAGGCCCGAGGCACCGATCGGCTCGCCGTTGGCGAGGCAGCCGCCGTCGGTGTTGACGGGCAGCCGGCCGGTGATCTCCGTGTCGCCGTTGGCGAGCATGTGCTCCTGCTCGCCGTGCTCGCAGAACCCGTTCTCGGCCATGTGCATGATCTCCGCTCCGGCCTCGGTGTCTTGGAGCTGGGCGACGTCGACGTCCTCAGGGCCGATGCCGGCCATCTCGAACGCCGCCTTCGACGCGGCCGAGGTCGGGCCGGGATCGTGCTCGAGCGCGATCGACGGTGCGAGCACCTCGAACGAGCCGAACTTACGTGTCCGTACCGCCGCGGCCTGCAGGTAGATCGGGCGGTCGGTGTACTCCTTGGCCTTGTCGGCCCGGCACAGGATCATCGCCACACCGCCCTCGCCGGGCGAGCAGAACATGTACTGGGTGAGCGGGTACGACAGCATCAGCGAATCGAGCACCTCCTGCTCGCTGAGTGGCTTGCGCCGCCACGCCATCGGGTTGAGCGACCCGTTGCGGAACGCCTTGGCCGCGACCTTGGCCAGCGATGTCTGCGTGATCCCGTACTGGTGCATGTACCGGGTGATCTTCATCCCGAAGAACTGGGTGGTGAGTGCCAGCCCCGATCCGCCGTACCAGTCCTTGCCTCGGGGACCCCTGATGCGGAACGCACCGGCCTCGTGCTTGTCGAAGCCGAGGGCCATGCCGATGTCGGCCGCGCCGGACTCGATGGTGTTGACGGCCTGCGCCAGCGCCGTGCCACCGGTGGCGCACCCGTTGACCACGTTGGTGAAGGGCAGCCCCGTCAGCCCGACGCGGCTGACCATCGTGTCGGCGGCGCCGCCGTCCATCGACCCGCCCACCGCGAACTGCATGTCCGACCACTGCTGTCCGCAGTCGGCGAGCGCCCGGCGGACCGCGACGACACCCTGGTCGATGCCCGAGATGCCGTCGTTGCGGCCGAACTCGTGCATCCCGATTCCGATGATGGCGACGTTGCTCATGACGTGATCCCTTCGGCGCTGGCGACTGGTGCGAATGCGTAGGTGACGACGTCGTTGCCGTCGTCGTCGACGGTGAGGTGCTCGAGCACCAGCTCCATCTCCATCCCGATGACGAGCTGGTCGGGATCGGCGATCGTCAACCGGCCCTCGACCCGCAGCTGTCCGTCGAGTTCGACGTAGCCGACCCCGTACGGCACGAAGTCGTCGCCGGTCGGGCCGAGGTAGGGCGGCGATTTCGGCGGGAACGCCTGGACCGTCCAGGTCCACAGAGTCCCCCGCGTGGAGAGTTCGACGTCCTCTTGGGTGTCGAACATGCATTTCGGGCATCCGCTCTGGCGCGGGAACATGTGGTTCCCGCAGTTCGTGCAGCGGCTGCCGAGCAGCTTGGGCGTTCCGTTGTCGATGCTGAAGATGCCATCGGCGACTGCGACCGTGGTGGACATTGGTCTCCTTCGAACTCGTGTGGTGAGAGGTGGTGCTCGACGCGCTACTCCGTGGCGCCCCGCGCCCAGCGCAGCGAACGCCGGAGCAGTTCCGCGTAGGCCGGTTGCTCCCACGACCCACGCTCGATCTTGGGGTAGTAGTCGACCACCGGCACCATGTCGTAGTGGCCCCGACAATGACCCAACGTGTTGTACAAGACCGCACCCGCACCGAGCTCGCGCAGGTACATGACGAGGTGCCGGTCGTTCCCACTCGTCCAGTCCGACTCGACGAATCCGGGGGCGGTGCCCGACCACGTGGTGTGCAGGAGCGGCACGAGCGCGTCGCGGTCGGCGTGCTCGGACAGATAGAGCTCGTCGTCGGTCTCGAACGGCTCGACGCCGGCGACGAGCCAATGGTCAGGGGCCGACGGCTCGACCAGGTAGGGCGCGATCGGAGGATGGGCGATGAACTGCGAACCGAGCGTGTCGGCCCACAGGGGAAACACCCGTGGCGAATCGACCCCCTGCGGTGTGCCGAGGTCGAGTGCGGAGTTGGTGCCGTGGAGGGCGACCCAGCGCCCGCCATCGATCACCCACTGCCGGATGCGCTGCTGGGCCTCCAGGCTCGGACGCACGTTGCACGTGTAGCTCACCAGGATCGATCCCGCCACGATGGCGTCGGTGTCGTCGTAGTCGGGTTGAACCCGGACCCGGAACTCGTCGTGTTCGGCGAGCAGCCCGAGCAGCTCGCGCCGCGCGAAGTCGATGTCGTGGTAGTTGCCCCCAGCGACGAGGGTGACGTCGATGCGCTTCCCGGGGGTCTGCTCACTCATCGGTTCCGCTCCTCATCACTGCTCGGCGGCCGACGCTCAGAAGTCGATGCGCTTGAGGAACCCGCCATCGACGGTGACGTTGACACCGTTCACGTGGCGGGCACGGTCGCTGGCGAGGAATGCCGCGACGTCTGCGACGTCCTGCGGGGTGCCGAGCTCACCACCCGGATGGTTCTTGGCCGTGGCGTCGTAGAAGTCGGCCATGCGGTCCTTGATCATGTTCCAATCGCCACCCTCGACGAAGATCGGCCCGGGGGAGATGACGTTGCAGCGCACGCCGCGCGCTCCGAGCACCTGCGCTTGTCCGAGCGTCCAGTTCGTGACGGCCGACTTGAAGGCGCTGTAGCTGTTCGACCCCGACGCGAAGTGTTCGGCGGTCGCACTCGTGCCGATGCTGATCAGCGACCCTCCCCCGTCGGCCAGTGCGTCGCTCGCTGCTTCGACGCCGAGCACCAGCGACATCAAGTCGATGTTGAAGTTGTTGATCCACGCGTCGGTGGACCTGGCGGGCTTGCCCGACGTGTTGTGGACGTAGATGTCGATGCCACCCAGCTGCTCGGCGGACGAACGCACCCACGCGGTGAGGGCATCGCCGTCGGCGACGTCGACCGCCGCACCGACGGCCGTGGCACCCCCGGCCGACAACTCGGCGACGGCAGCGGCGACGCCGTCGGCATCACGGGCACAGATCGCGACGCTCGCTCCCTCGGCGAGCAGCGTCTCCGCGATCGCTCGGCCGATGCCCTTGGTGGCGCCGGTGACCAGTGCCCGTTTGCCGGTGAGTCCGAGGTCCATCGTTGTCTCCTGTTTCGCTGTGAGTGTTCGTTGTCCAGTAGCCGAACATAACCGAATGACCATTCAGTATGGAGAGCTGGAGCGTGTCGCCCGAGCGCCCCGGCCTCATGCCGGTACGAGCGCTCGCTCCGTCTCGGGGCGTGCAGCGGTGGTCGCGCGGCGACGTCCGGCGACCTGTGCCCGGATGCCCCCGGCGATGCCCTCGGGGTTCAGGATCGCAGTGAGGATCAGCAGCACGCCGCCGATGAACACCTCCCACTGGCCGAACACGTCGGTGAGCCTGCTCATGGCGAAGAACGCCACGCCGGCGCTGGCGGTGATGCCCGACGTCACCGCGCCGCTCACACAGGTGATGCCGCCGAGGTAGGCGACCGCCAGCGCGGTGAGGGATGCAACGCTGCCGAACGACGCGTCCGACACGCTGCCGAACCGGTAGGCGATGAGACAGCCGCCGACGCCGGCGATGAACGACGACGCGGCGAACACCTCCAACTTCACGCGTCCGACATTGACCCCACTGGCGCTGGCCGCGCGCTCGTTGGAACGGGCCGCGAGCATCCGGCGGCCGGACGCGCTCCGGCGGATGTTGGCCACGGCGAGGGCCATCACGAGGGCGACGGCGACGAGCAGGATGCCGAACACCGGCCGCGACGCCTGGTCGCCCAGGATCAGGCCCAGGTCCCAGCTCCCCAGCTTGGGGTTCGGGATCTTCGCGCCGCCGGTCGATGCGTCACCGACGTACTTCGGGTTCTTGAAGACGAACTCGTTGATCGCCACACCGCCGGCGAGCGTGATGATCGCCAGGTTCGTGCCGCGTACCCGAAGGGCGGGGATGCCCACCAGCACACCGAACACCATCGCCACCAACGAGGCGAGAATGGGCGCGATCGGGAACGGGATGTCCCACTGCATCGCCATCTTCGACAGCGAGAAGCCGGCCACACCGGCGAAGGCCATCTGGGCCAACGATGGTTGACCGCCGAAGCCGGAGAGCAACACCAGCGAGAGCGCGAGCACGGTGGCGATCGTGGTCGTCATGATCGCGCCGCGCCAGAGCGGGTCGAGCACGAGCAGCCCGAAGACCGCCAGGGCGACCGGCACCACCACACTGAGCGCCGACACCTTGGCAGGAGGAACCGCCGGCAGTTTGAACCGCTCGACCGAGCCGCGATCGGGCAGCCGTTCACCGAGCAGCACCATCGCCACGATGATGACGAGGAACGGCAGACCCTCGCGGGCGCCGTACTGCGGGAACCAGCTGAAGTCGCTCTGCATCTTGGTGAAGCTCGACTGCACCATGCCGATGGCCAGGCCGGCGAGCACCGTGGGCCAGACGTGACGGAACCCACCGAGGAGTGCCGCGCCGAGCGCCGGGATCAGGAAGCCGAACGTGAAGATCGTCGGCGACAGCTGGATCATCGGCGACGCCAGGATGACGACGAGGGCGCCGATCAAGGAGGCGAGCACGAAGCTGGACTGGGCGAGCCGCTGGGGCGAGTAGCCGAGGAGCACGGCGCCCTTCTCGTTGCCGGCGGCCGCCCGCGTCGCGAGCCCGAGCCGGGTGTACTTCGACGCCGCCCACACGACGGCGGCCATCAGCAACACGATCGCCGCCAACCACAGCCCGTCACGAGGGACCGTCAGGTCGTCGGCGATCGTGACGGACTCGCGAGGCAGGATCGCTTGGACCCGCAGCCCGGAGTTGTTGGAAAAGCGCACTTGGATGAGCGCCGTGAAGGCGATCACCAGGCCGATGCTGGCGACCACCTTGGCGAGCGCAGGCGCGCGGAAGAGCGGACGGAACACGAGCTGGTAGACGAGCAAGCCGATCACCGCCGCGGTGAGCATCGACAGCCCGAACGCCCACCAGATCCCGACGTCGCTGCCGAAGTGGTAGCGCGCCGGAAGCCCGGGAATCGGGAAGGTGTACGCACCCTGTCGCAGGTCGGCGTACACGTATCCCGACCACGTAGCGATCGCCCCGTAGCCGAAGTTCACCAACCCTGAACCCTGGTAGGTGACCACGAGGCCGAGCCCGAACGCCGCGATGATGGCGCCGGCCCCGGCTCCGAGGAGCAGGAAGAACAGATAGTCGGTCATCGTGCTACGGGGCGATCGTTCGTCACGGGAGGTACTCCACCACCGAGATGGCTTCGAAGCCCGGGATGGTGCGCACACCGCCACCCGGCACGAACTCCCCGATGGGGAACTCGAAGCTGCAGATGGCCGGGTAGTCCGGCGCCGAGCCGCACGCCAAGCGGTTGTCGTTCGGGAAGCTGAGGATGTCGGTCGCCGTGGCGAGCGCCTCGAAGATCGCCTCGCCCGTGACGTCGCCGCCTGTGTCGGCAATGTCGTTGGCGACACGTGCCAGGGTCATCAACGTCGTGATCCCGAGCGCACCGAGGCCGAGCGTGCCGGAGGCGTCGGGCCCGTGCACCTCTTCGACGATCGCCTGGAAGTCGGCCGCGGCGGGGGTCTCGAGCGGCGTGCCGATGGAGACGAAGTTCCAACCGATGGCGTCGTCGCCGACGACGTCGATGACCTCCTTGCTCGCGCAGACCGGCGTCGTGATCGCCGGAGTGTCGATGCCGAGCGCCGCGCGGCCGCGCATCGAGCCGATGCAGCCTGCGTCGGAGTAGAGCGACATCAAAACGTCGGGGTTCCCGGCGTTCGCTTCACGAATGAGGCCCTGGAAGCCCGCGTCGGTCTCGTTGTCGCCGCCCTTGATCGAGACGTAGGAGATCCCGGCCTTGTCGAGCGCCGCCTTGAGCGATGCCTCCGACCCGTTGGCTCCGGGGTTGTCGGCGCTGATGATGCCGACCGACTGGGCGTTGAAGTGTTGGTCCGCGAGCGCGACCATCCCGGCAGCGACGGTGGCGTTGCCGCCGGTGATGAACAGCGCATCGGCGGTGTAGTCGCCCGGCAGGACCGGCAGCGCACCGAATACGGGCACTTGCGCGGCGGTGAACGTGTCGTACCCGGGGAACACGTCGAGCCCGAGCATCACCATGTCGACTCCTTCCCCGGTCAACTCCTGCGCGCACGCCTGCGAGGTCTCGGGCGAGCCCGCAGCCGTGCAGTGCACCATCTCGATGGGCCGACCACCCATGCCACCGTGCTCGTTGAGGAAGTCGGCCGCCAACTCGGTGTCGGTACGCATCTCGGGGTAATCCAGCCCGGGCGTGCCTTCGGTGTTGACCATCCCGATCACGATCGGTTCGCCGGTCGGCGGCGCGAGTGCGGAGAACCCCTCGGCGCCCTCCGGCTCCGTGTCGGCCGGTTCCGTCCCGGCGGTGTCGGCGGGTACCGAGTCGTCCGGGGCCGTGTCGGCGGTGACCGTGTCGGCCGGGGCGGTGTCAGCCGGCTCGGTGGCCGGCACCGAGACCGCGGTCGGCGGTGCTGCAGTGTCGGACGTGGAATCCGAATCGCTGCCGCACGACGTGGCGACGAGGGCCGCGGCCGCGATGCCGGCGAGCAAACGGGTGTACTGGCACTTCCGATTCACAGATTCTCCTTGTTGGCAATGTTCGAGGTGTTGGCAATGTTCGGGGTGTTGGCGATGTTCGGTGTGTGGACGTCGAACGTCAGGTCGTGGCGAGGTCGGGCAGCCACGTGCCGTGCGCGCCGTACGGCACGCGACGCGGCATGTGGATCGTCGCGACCGGTGGCGCCGAGAAGTTCTGCGCATCGATGACCAGCAGTCGCGACTCGTCCGACACCGTGTCGTGGACCAGGCTGATGACCCATCCGTCGTCTTCGGCACCGTCGTGCGAGGCCGGCGCGAAGACGGGTTCGGCGCCGCGCACACCGTCACCGAGCTGATGCTCGACACAGGCGCCCGTACGGAGGTCGTACTTCCACAGTGCCGACCCGTAGATCGGCTCGGCACTGTTGCCTTCACCGGCGAGCGCCATGAGATAGGCGTACTGGGCGTCGAGTCCGACGACGCGTTCGTTGACCCGGCCGAAGTCACCGGGCCGGTCATCGATCAGCTGCTCGGTGACCGTGCCGCGGTCGAGGTCGATCGTCCAGCGCCAGAGCCGGCCGACCTCGGCGTAGTCGTCATTGCTCGACCCGAAGGCCTCCGGCATCCGCGACACGTGCAACACGATGGTGTTGCCCGCCTCGTGGGCGTTCACGGGGTGAAACACGTAGCAGGGGTCGATCTCGAACCAGCGAACGTCGGCGTTGGTGCCGTGGCGTGGCATCACGCCGAGGCGGGCACCGGCGTCGCGGTTGAACTTGAACGGCAGACCGGACTCGAGGGCGTCGAGATCGAAGCAGAGCGGCAGGTCCATGAACACGACGTGGTTCTGAGTGACGTTGAAGTCGTGCATCATCACCATGTTCGGGATGTCGATGCCTTCGATCTGTTGCACGGCACCATCGGCGCTGATGCGGATGTAGTTGAGGTAGGGCGGCTCCGGGCTCAGGTAGCTGAAGGCGATCAGTTCACCGGTGACCGGGCACACCTTGGGATGCGCCGTCATCGAGCACGTCAGCGCGCCGGCATAGTTCTCGTAGCCGACCGTGTTGAGCTCGCCGTCGATCTGCCACGGCCAGTGGCCCTCCTCCAGACACAGCACCTTGTCGTTGTGTCGGACGATGGCCGTGTTGCCCGTGCCGCGGGTGAGGTCGCCCATGTTGCTCATGGCGTCGCCCGTGGGGTCGGTGATGTTCGGGGTCTGCACGAACCGGTTGCGATACCACGCGGCCTTGCCGCCTTCGAGGCGAACGCCGTGGACCATCCCGTCGCCGAAGAACCAGTGCGCGGACTGGCCGGACAACGGGTTCGGCCCCGTGCGCATGTAGGTGCCCGAGATGTCGCTCGGGATCGTGCCCTCGACACGCAGGTCGAAGTCGGTCCGTTCGTCGAGCACCGGCGCCCAGTTGTCACGCAGATGCCAGGCAAGCTCGGTCTGGCTCGTCTCCTCGATGGTCATGTGACGAACGTAACAGCTCCCCCTCCGCCACAATTTACCGAGCGTAGAAATAATCTCTGCGTGCCCCGACGCACCGGCGGGCCTTGGTACGGTCGGCCGATGACCGACGCCCGAGCACCCGCCGAACGCGCAACGGCGCGGCGCCGGCCGGGCCGGCCGCCCGCTGGAACGACGGTCGCCGATCGCTCCCAGGTGATCACCGCGGCGGTCGCCCTCATCCGCTCGCACGGCCCGGACGTCACGATGGACGAGGTCGCCGACGCGGCTGGAGTCAGCAAGCCGATCGTGTATCGCAACGTCGGCGACAAGAGCGCGCTCGTCGTTGCGCTGTCGGAGATCTTCGTCGATCGGCTCAACGAGGTCATCGAACGTGCGGTCGCCGCGAGTCCGCCCGGGCGGGACTCGTTCGCCGCCGCCGTGCGTGCCACGCTCCGCTTGATCGACGAGGACCGGAACCTCTTCCTCTTCGTGAACACGGGCGGCCCGGGCACCGACAACGTGCAGCGCCTCGTCGAACGGTCATCGGCCACGATGATCGGGCAGTTCAGCGCGTTGCGCCGGGCCGCCGGCGTCGACCCGCTCCCGGCACGCACCTGGGCCTACGCGACCGTCGGCGCGTTCCAGGTGGTGGCGATGATGTGGCTCCGCGACGAATACCGCACGCCGGAACAGGTGGCCGAAGACCTCACCGAGCTCATGTGGCCCGGCATCGCCGGGCCACACACGGGTGGCCGCTGAGCACGACACCGCCCGGCCCGCGGCTCAGTCCGGTGCGATCGCCGGCGCGGTGGCGCCGATGCCGGACGAGCCCGCTAGCGCGGGATCGAGCTCCACGGGCCGGTGTCGGCCCGCGGTTCCCTCGGCAGGCCGAGGACACGCTCGCCGATGATGTTGCGCTGCACCTCGTCGGAGCCACCCGCGATCCGGTAGCCGGGCGCGCCGAGCAAGTGCTCGTTCCACGCGAACGTGCCCCACTCCCCCGTGTCGGCGAGCAGCCGCGCGCCGAGGATGTCGCCGATCACGCCGCTGATCTCGTTCATCCCCTCGGTCCACAGGAGTTTGCCGAGTGAACCCTCCGGGCCCGGCGTGCCGGAGCGGGCCAGGTCGGCCGCCCGACGGTTCGTGTACGACTCGACGCGGCCGTGGATGTACACGCGCGCCAACTTGTCGCGCAGCACCGGATCATCGGTGCGGCCCGCCATTCGCGCGGTGGCCAGCAACTGCTTGAACGAGCCGCCGGACGTGCCACCCCCGCCCGACTCGGAGTGGTCGCGTTCGAAACTCAGTGTCGTCGTGGCGACCTTCCACCCCGCGCCCACCTCACCGATCCGCAGATCGTCGGAGAGACGGACGTCGTTGAAGAAGACCTCGCAGAACGAGGATCCACCGCTCATCTGCTTGATGGGACGGACCTCGACGCCGGGAGCGTCGAGCGGCAGCATGAACGCGGTCAAGCCCTGCTGCTTGACGACCTCTGGATCGGTCCGCGCGATGAGTTCGCCCCACTGACTGAACTGGGCACCCGAGCTCCACACCTTCTGCCCGTTGACGACCCATTCCTCACCGTCACGCACGGCGCGACACGACAAGCCGGCCAGATCGGAGCCCGCACCCGGCTCGCTGAACAGCTGACACGCGAGTGTCTCCGCGCTGAGCAGCGACTTCACGAAGCGGGTCTTCATCTGCTCGGTGCCCATGACCCGCAGCGTCGATGCGATCAACCCGACGGTGACGCCGATCAACTCGTGGCTCGGCGGAGTCACGTATTCACGCTCGACTCGGCCCAGTGCGCGCGCATGGGCGCGGCTCAGCCCGAGGCCTCCATACTCGACCGGCCAGTCGACGGCGTGGTAGCCGCGTGTCGCCTTGGTCTGGATCCACTCCGCCATGCGATGGATGTGTGCCCGCTCGTCGTCGAACGAGAGGTCGCTGAAGACCGACACGTCGAAGGTGCCCTGGCCCCATCCGAGCTCGGCCTCATCGGTGGGTCGACGAACGGCATGTTCGTCGTACCACACCCTCGCCTCGGCGACGAGGTCGTCGATCGAGATGTTCGGATCGATCGAATCACCCGGGTCGGCCGTGCGGTCCTGCGTGCCCGCTCGCTCGGTGCCCGATCGTTCGTGAACGGTCATGATTCGCCTTTCGTCGATGACGACGGGTCACCGAGCGGTGATTCACCGAGCCAGGTGTCGCGCAGTCGTCGCTTGTTGATCTTGCCCATCGTCGTGCGCTGCAGATCGCGCACCATGTGGTAGTCGCGGGGGCACTTGTAGTGGCTCAGCCGTTCGCGGAGCCATGCGGACAGCTCCGCGGAATCGGGCGGCGCCGCCTCGTCGGTCGGCGTCACGAGCGCGATCAGCGCTTCACCCATGTCGGCGTCGGGGATCCCGATGCAGGCGACGTCGGCCACGTCGGGATGGTCGATCAGCAGGAGCTCGGCTTCGGCGGGGTAGATGTTGACCCCACCCGACACGACCATGTCGCTCGAGCGGTCGGTGATGAACACGTACCCGTCGGCGTCGATGTAGCCGATCTCACCGAGTGTGAACAGGCCGGGTTCCGGGTTGGAGGCGGCCGTCTTGACGGGGTCGTTCGGATAGACGATGCCGCGCCCGGTGGCGTCTCGGAAGTACAACTGCCCCTCGGTGCCGGCCGGTAGCTCGCGGAGCTCCTCGTCGAGGACGACCGCGGTAAACGGCGGCACCGATCTCCCGACGGAGCCCTGGTGATCGAGCCATTCCTCGCTGGCGATCGTGCAGACCGTGCCCACCTCGGTCGCCCCGTAGGCGTCACGGAAGACCGGTCCGAACCAGGCGATCATCGCGGCTTTCACGTCGATCGGGCACTTGGAGCCCGTGTGCGCCACGAGCTTCATCGAACCCACGTCGTACTTCGCCTTGACCTCGTCGGGCAGGGCGAGGAGGCGGACGAAGTGCGTCGGGACCATGACGGTGCTCTCCACCCGATAGCGGTCGATCGCGGCCAACACCGACTCGGCATCGAACTTGGCGAGGATCACCGACGACACACCCGCGCACAGCAGACGCATCCCCGACAGCGGGCCGGTGTGATACATCGGCCCGACGACCAGATGGGTGCCGAAGAGCGCGAAGCCTCCGGTGGCGAGCGCGGCGAGGTGCTCGGCCATGGTCTCGCCACCGGCGAACATCGTGGGCGGCAGTTCGGTGCCTTTGGGGAGCCCAGTCGTTCCGGACGTGTACAGCAGGTTCGGCCGGGGCGCCAGGTCGTCGGGTGGGTCGGCGGTGTCTCCACCGGCGAGCCAGATGTCCCAGTCGGTCACGCCATCGACGTCCGCGCAGCGCCAGCCGATGACCCGTTCGACGCCGGCGGCGCGCGCCGCGGCAACGCCGCGGCCTGCAGTCTCCGGCCCGACGAACAAGATCGCGGTCTGCGAATCGTCGAGGATGTAGGCAGCCTCGTCAGCGGTCAGGTGGAAGTTGACCGGCACCGACGACGCGCCGGCGAGCAGGCCGCCGAGGTGGGCGAGCGCGGTTTCGCTGGCGTTCTCGGCGAACACCGCGATGCGATGCTCGGTGCCGAGCTGGCCGGCGCGATCGGCCGCGAGCAGCAGGTTGGCGCATCTGTTGAGTGCAACGTCGACGTCGGCCCAGCCCATGGTGCGGTCGCCGTCGACGAGCGCGAAGCCGGTGGGGTCGGCGGCAGCACGTTCCTTCGCGAACCGTGGCATCAGGGACCGATCGGTCGGCGTGACGACGGTCGGTCGAAATCTGCCTGACGGAATCGGGAGGCGTCGATGCCCATCGACTCCGGCACCAGTTCGCTCGTGTCGCCGTGGTGAACGCACACGCGATGGAGGATTCGCCACTCGTCACCGCGCCGCTCGTACCGGTCGAGGTATCGGCCGTACCACGTGGACAGGCGGCGTTCCGCCGCGCTGAAGAGGTAGCTGACGTTGTAGGCCTCGCCGCGGGCATGGATGCCGTCGGCTTCGATCTCGACACGATGGTTGAAGATCGTGTGCATGGTCCACTCCCAGGCGTCGTGGGTGCTGACCACGTGGTCGACGAACTGCCAGGCGTTGCCGACGTACACCCCGTGGTCGTCGGTCGCGTCGGGCCAGTACGCGGACTTCATGACGTCGCCGTCGAGCCGGTCGACACCGTAGGAATAGCGTCGGGCGGCCTCGCGACACGCCTCGATCGCGAGCAGTTGCTCGATCGTCGGGGTGGTGTTGATGATGTCGCTCATGTCCCTCCTGCCGGACGTTACCGAACGACCATTCGGATTCTCGTACTCAGGCCGGGACGTCGCGGACGACCGCGAGGTTGCCGTCGGTCCACATCACCACGAGCGTGCGGTGGACGATCCGCCAGCCGAGGTCGGTGCGCGCCAGCCGGTCCTCGTAGCGTCCGGCGACGATGTAGTTGGGGCCGCCCGACGCCGCCTGACGGACGTGCTGTGCCTGGAAGTAGCACCGATGGGTGGCGTCGTCGCCGTCGACGTGCACTTCGTGGTTGCCCACCAGATGCTGGCTCACGTCGAGCGGTTCCAGCACGGTGCGGATCCGACTCCGGATCGCGTCGATGCCGTCGAGCAGCGACGGTCGCGTGAGATCGGCCGTGGCGTCGGCCGTGAAGACGTCGCCGAGCAGCGCCCAGTCCTTCGTGTCGAGCGCCCGGCAGTACCGGGTGACGACCTGCAGGATCTCGCGTTCGTCGAGCAGGGTGCCCAGGTCGGGGGCCGCGGTCATACCAGCGTCCATCCGCCGTCGACGACGAGGTTGTGCCCGGTGACGTAGCTCGCCGCTTCGCTGACGAGGAACAGCACCGCGCGCGCGATGTCCTCCGGGGTGCCCTTGCGCCCGAGCGGCACGTTGGCGGAGCGCTGTGTCGTCATCGGCCCCATGAGCCCACTCCTCGACGGATGCTTCGGCCAGAAGTGCTCGATCTCGCCGGCGTGCATCCGGTCGAGGGTCGGCACCGGGACGACGCCGGGGCTGACGGCATTGACCCGGATGCCGTGCGGCGCGAGATCGACCGCGAGGCTGCGCGAGAAGTGGATGGCACCGGCCTTCGACGAGTCGTACCCGGTCCCGAGGCACGGCAGCAACCCGTCGACCGACGCGATGTTGACGATCGTCCCTCCGCCACCCTGGGCGACCATGCGTGCCGCGACAGGCTTCGAGCAGTTGAAGAGCCCGGCCAGGTTGACGTCGATCGATCGGCGCCACGACTCCACCGACTGGTCGAGAATGCTGCCGGCCTCGTGGTACGACCCGGCATTGTTCACGAGGATGTCGACGCGATCACCCGCAGCGCCGAGCGCGCTCGCGCACGCGGCGGGGTCGGTGACGTCGAGTTCGAGTGCACGTCCGCCGATGTCGCCCGCCACCCGGGCCGCCCCGGCCTGATCGATGTCGGCGACGACGACGAGCGCTCCGGCTGACGCGAGCAGACGGGCGATTCCTTCGCCGATGCCGGTCGCGGCCCCGGTCACGACGGCCGAGCGGCCGTCGAGGTCGAACAGGCGACTGATGTCAGGGTTCATCGGCGCGATCGTTCCGGCTCAGGTGGTCCGGCCGGCCTCGTGGAGCTGCCCGCTCGAGCCGATGTTGAACCTTCCCGGTGTCGTGCCGGCCGTGGTGTGCCCGGCGTCGACCACGAGGGTGTGGCCCGAGATGTAGCGGGCGTCGTCGCTGGCGAGGAACACCGCCGCCGCCGCGATGTCGTCGGGCGTGCCCGCGTATCCGAGCGGAGACATCGCCGCGATCAGGGCCGTGGTGCGTTCGAGGTTGGCGGCGTCGCCGGTCGTGACCGCGGCGGTCATCGGGCTGACGGTGTTGCCCGGGGCGATGGCGTTGACCCTGATGGCGTTCGGCGCCAACTCGTTGGCCACCGACTTGGTGAGGCCGATCACACCGTGCTTGGCGGCGGTGTAGGCATGGGGACCGAGGCCGCCGACCACGCCGGCGATGCTGGAGGTGTTGATGATCACGCCGGAGTTCTGCGGGATCATCACCCGTGACGAGTGCTTCATGCCGAGGAACACACCGCGCAGCAGGATGGCGATCGTGTTGTCCCAGGCCTCGACCGAGGTCTCCGAGATGCGTCCGACGGCGCCCACGATCCCGGCGTTGTTGAACATGATGTCGAGCCGGCCGAACTCGGCCACCGCGAGGTCGACCGCGGCGGCCACATCGGCTTCGTCGGTGACGTCGGTCGATGCGAACCGGGCCCGATCGCCGAGTTCGGCGACGAGCGCCCGGCCTGCGTCGACCTGCCTGTCGGCCACGACGACCATGGCCCCTTCCGCGATGAACCGTTGTGCGGTGCCCGCACCGATGCCGCTCGCCGCTCCGGTGATGACGGCGACCTTGCCCTCGAGACGCCCGGTCATGGTGCCGTCCACGACGAGGTGATGTCGTTTCCGGTGGCCGGCGATCGATGAGTCATCCGGCGGAAGGTAGTCATGGCTCACATCGCCGATCGAGGCGGACGCTCATCACGGCAGCGACACCGTCAGCTTCGACGACCTGATGGCTCGCGACGCCCTCCCAGGCCGGCGGGCCCGAGTGCGAGCCGTCGCGCACGTCGAACGAGGCGCCGTGGAGCGGGCACGTGATGGCATACCCGCGCAGGCGCCCTTCGCTGAGCGGCGTGTCGGCGTGCGAGCACCTGTCGTCGAGGGCATACAGCTGCCCGGCGACCCGGCACACCACCAGGCCGTCACGGCCGATGTGTTCGAAACAGCGCAGCTCACCGTCGGCGAGATCGCTCAGATCGCCCAACTCGATCCGCGTCTGATCGTCGGTTGGCCGATCGGTGGAGTCGGGCTGCTCGGCGATGTCGGTCACGTCGTCTCTTCCTGTACGTCCAGATCGTTGTTCGGGCTTCCGCTGCGCACGCACGACACCCCTCCAACTAACCTAACAACCATTCAGCAAGTCTGGCGGCTCGTGCCGCCATGCACGGGAGGGGGCGAGCGCGAATGATCCGAGGGGTGCACCACGTGGCGCTTTCGACACCCGATCTCGACCGGCTCGCCGCGTTCTACGTCGACGTGCTCGGCTTCCGACAGGTGATGGCGACGAGTTGGAGCGATCGTCCCGTCATCGACCGGATGGTCGGTCTGCACGGGTCGGCCGCCCGCCAGCTGATGCTGCAGGCGGGCAATGCCTACCTGGAACTGTTCCAGTACGAGTCGCCGCAGGGTGCTCCCGCCGACCCCGATCGGAACCCGGCCAGCCACGGCTACACGCATTTCTGCCTCGACGTCACCGACATCGATGCCGAGTACGCCCGCCTGTCGGGGTCCGGCATGACGTTCCACGGTCCGCCACCGACCAGCGACGAGCTCGGCAGCCGAGCCCTGCGGGCGATCTACGGCCGCGACCCCGACGGCAACATCATCGAGCTCCAGGAGATCCTCGATCCGGCGGTTCCCTTCGCCCTCGAGCACACCACGATGATCGGCGGTTCTGCGTCATGACCGAGCGGTCCACCCCGGTTTCGCTGCGCCCCGGCGAGGCGCGCTGTCCCGGCCCGAGCACACGCGACCTCATCCTCGGCGACTCGACCCCCGCACCGGCCGCCCTGCTCGAGCAGTCGTATGCGTTCCAAGGCGACGCCGACGTCTCCTACGACGAGTTCACGTCGCCGAGCTACGCGGCGTCCGAACACGACCACATGTGGTCGCGCACGTGGCAATGGGCCTGCCGCGACGAGCACATCCCCGAGCCGGGCGACTACTACGTGTACGACATCGGCGACCGGTCGGCGCTGATCGTGCGGGGGCCCGACGGTTCGGTCAAGGCGTTCCATAACGCCTGCCTGCACCGGGGAACACAGCTCAAGCCGCCGGCATCGGCGGGCTACAGCCCCAAGCTGCGTTGCCCCTTCCACGGCTGGACGTGGAACCTCGACGGCGAACTCATCGACCTGCCGTGCGAGTGGGACTTCCCACACGTCGACCCGGCGGAGTACCAGCTCCCGCAGATCCGCACCGGGTCGTGGGGCGGGTTCATCTTCGTCAACTTCGACGATTGCGAACCCGCGTTGCAGGCCCCGACGCTCGAGGAGTACCTGGGGGTGATCCCCGAGCACTTCGCCAACTGGGACCTCGCCGAACGCTACGTCGAAGTGCACGTCCGCAAACGCCTCCCGGCGAACTGGAAAGCCGCCGCCGAGGCGTTCCTCGAGGCGTACCACATCCTCGAGACGCACTCGCAGTCGATCTACACGGCGGGTGACGCCAACGCCCAGTACGACGTGTTCGGCGACAACGTGTCGCGCTTCATCCACACGATCGGCACGACCAGCCCGCACGTCCCCGAGACCAAGCGCCCCACCGAGCAGGGGATCTTGGACATGTTGATGGCGCGCAAGAACCCGGGCGAGGAGGTGGCCGCGATCCCCGAAGGCGAGCGCGCTCGCGACGTGTACGCCCGATACATGCAAGAGGTGCTCGGCGAGCTGTACGACAACGACTTCAGCCATCTGTCGGTGACCGAGACGATCGACTCGATCGAGTACTTCTTGTTCCCGAACGCCTTCTTCTTCCCGGGGTTGCAGATCCCGCTCTGCTACCGGTTCCGCCCCGACGGCCCCGACCCCGATCGTTGCCTGTACGAGGTGCTGTGGCTGCGGCCCAAACCCCGCTCGGGAAAGGTGCCACTCCCCGCCGAACCGTTCGATCTCGACGTCGGCGACAGCTACACGACCGTGCCCGGGCTCCCGCCGGGGCTCGGCGCGGTGCTCGATCAGGACACCGCCAACCTCGCCGCGCAGACGCGCGGTTTCAAGGCCAGCAAGAAGCGCGGCCAGACGCTCGGCAACTATCAGGAAGTGCGCGCCAGGCACTTCCAGTCGACGGTTCGCCGATACATCACCGAAGGAGCCAACCGCACGTGAGCAGAGATGCGATCAGCGAACTGCAGCACCGTTACGCCGACGCCGTCGTTCGTCGCGATCCCGACCAGTGGATCTCCACGTGGGCGAGCGACGCGACGTGGGAGCTCGGCGCCGGCCGACGGGTGGCGGGGCGCGACGCGATCCTCGAGTTGTGGAACACGGCGATGGACGGTTTCAAGGCCGTCATCCAGAACATCCTGAACGGCATCGTCGAGCTCGACGACGCGACCGGCACGGGCACCGGCCGGTGGTACATCATCGAGCACTGGGCCCGCGCCGACGAGTCGCGCGGCATCATGCTCGGGCACTACGACGACCGCTACGTCGAGGTCGACGGGCGCTGGCTGTTCGCCGGCCGCGAGCTCACGATCCACTACAGCGGGCCAGCCGATCTGTCGGCGCCGTTCCAGAACGCGTGGGCCTGACCGATGGCCACCCTCACCGCGGCCATCGCCGCGACGCGACCCGACGAGCTGGCGCTCGCCGACGACACCGCCACGCTGACCTGGCGTGAGCTCGACGAGCGCGTCAACCGGCTGATCCATCGCTTCCGCGAGGTCGGCATCGACAGCGGCGACACGGTCGCCATCGTCGCGGGCAACTGCAACGAGTGGTTCGAGATCGCCTTCGCCTGTTCCAACGCCGGCATCACGTTCATCCCGGTCAACTGGCACTTCGTCGCCGCCGAGATCGCCTACATCCTCGACGACTCCGGCTCGAAGGCGATCCTGTGCGGCCACCAGTTCGTCGACGAGGGGAACAAGGCGCTGGCGGACGAGCGCACGAGCGGCGTCGAACTCGCCCTGGTCATCGGCGCGCCGGCAACCGGCCGCTTCGAGAGCTACGACGAGTTCGTGCGCGCCGGTTCCCTCGACGAACCGGCCGACCAGGCATTCGGCGGCCCGATGTTCTACACGAGCGGCACGACCGGTCACCCGAAGGGCGTGCGGGGCACGCTGGCGAACATGCCGGCGGGGTCCGACCCGGCGATCTGGCAGCTGATCGGTGGAGCCTTCGCCGATCTCGTCGACGGCCCGGCGCGCACCGTCCTGTGCGGGCCGGTGTACCACTCGGCGCAGTGGGCCTATTCGTTCCTCCCGATGATCTCCGGCGCGGCGACGGTGATGCAGCACAAGTACGACTCCGCCGGCGTCCTGCGACTGATCGACGAGTACCAGGCGACGAACATCCATCTCGTGCCGACGCAGATGAAGCGGCTGGTCGACCTCCCGAGCGACGTCAAGTCGTCGTTCGACGGGTCGTCGTTGCAACTCGTGATGCACGGCGCGGCCCCGTGCCCGCCACTCGTCAAGCAGGCCCTGATCGAGTGGTGGGGCCCGGTGATCACCGAGTACTACGGCTCGACGGAAGGTTCGGTCATCACGATGATCGACTCCGAGCAGTGGCTCGCCAAGGGCGGCAGCGTCGGGCCTCCCCAGCCGGGCATGGAGATCATCGTGGTGGGCGACGACGGTGCGCGCCTCGGACCGAACGAGCACGGCACGCTGTACTTCCGCAACGCCATGGGGATGGACTTCGAGTACCACAACGCACCGGAGAAGACCGCCGACGTCCATCTCGAACCCGGCGTGTTCACCACCGGTGACGTCGGGTACCTCGACGACGACGGCTACCTCTGGTTGAGCGACCGCAAGATCGACATGATCATCTCGGGCGGGGTCAACATCTATCCGGCAGAGATCGAGGGGGTCCTCGGTGGCCACGATTCGGTGGCCGAGGTCGCCGTCATCGGCGTGCCCAACGACGACTTCGGCGAGGAGGTCAAGGCGATCGTCGCGGTCGCCGACGGCGTCGTCGCCGACCGTGCACTCGAGGTTGCACTCCAGGCCTACTGCCGGGAGAACCTCGCCGGCTACAAGGTGCCGAGGTCGATCGACTTCATCGACGAACTGCCCTCGACGGGCACCGGCAAGATCCAGAAGGCGAAGCTCCGCGAGCCGTACTGGGTCGGCCAGCAGCGCCAGATCTAGCACGTGCTCGAACGGCATGCGCCCAAGTGGAAGGATCGCGAGATGCCACGACTTCAGCCCTTGGAGGCTCCGCTGCGCTTCGGGATCTTCCTGCCACCGATGCACAAGACCGGGGTCAACCCCACGCTCGCACTCCAGCGCGACCTCGAGTTGATGGAATACCTCGACCGTCTCGGATACGCGGAGGCATGGATCGGTGAACACCACTCCGCTGGATCTGAACTGATCGCCAGCCCCGAGGTGTTCATCGCCGCTGCCGCCGAGCGGACCAAGCACATCAAGCTCGGCACCGGCGTCAACTCCCTGCCCTATCACCATCCGTTCGTGCTCGCCGACCGAATCGTGATGCTCGACCACCTCACACGCGGCCGGATGATGTTCGGTGCTGGACCTGGCCAGTTGACCTCCGATGCGATGATGCTCGGCATCGATCCGCTCCAGCAGCGTCCGCGGATGGAACAGTCGCTCGATGTGATGATGCGGCTGTTCGCCGGCGAGACGGTCACCGAGACGACGGACTGGTTCACCTGCGACGAAGCAGTGCTGCAGATCAGGCCCTACAGCGACTTCGACATCGCCGTGGCGTCGAGCGTGTCGCCGTCGGGGTCGAAGCTCGCCGGCCGGTACGGCACGGGCATGCTGTCGATCGCCGCGACCGAACCGGCCGCGTTCGAGGTGCTCGACTACAACTTCACCGTGTGGAGCGAGGAGGCTGCCCGCCACGGCCACGCGATCGACCGCGCCAAGTGGCGGCTGATGGGCCCGATGCACATCGCCGAGACGGTCGAACAGGCCAAGGCGAACTGCCGGTACGGCCTGCAGTGGGTGTTCGACTACCTCAGCCACATCATCCCGCTCGGCGATCCGTCGGCTCCTCCCCCGCCGTCGGACTTCGACGAGTTCGTCGACTACGCCAACGAATCAGGGCGCATGGTGATCGGCACGCCCGAGATGGCGATCGCCCAGATCGAGCGGCTGCAGGACAAGACCGGCGGGTTCGGCGCCTACCTGTTCCTCGGTGGCGACCTCGCCAACTGGCAGGCGACGAAGGACAGCTACGAGCTGTTCGCCTACGAGGTGATGCCGCACTTCACCGGTCAGGCGGCACCGGTGAAAGCGAGCTACGACAAGATCATCGGCGCCGGATCGAAGTGGGTCGACGCGACCCTCGGCGCACAGCTCACCGCGATCGCCGACTACGAAACCGAACGCTCCACGAGGTGACGCGCCGCGATCGACGCGACAGCCATACGGCGATCGGGCCGTCTCGTTCAGTTCACCACAGAAGTTACGGTCGGTAGATTCTGGCGGCGAGTTCAGCTAGTGTGCGATCGGAGCTACATCTGAACTGGGGGTTCACAGATGACCACGATCGACGACACCACACCGGTGCACTTGCAGGGGAACGGTCGACCGACCGCCGAGGAGCACACACTCGACGACTTGAAGGTGAGCGGGTCGATACCTGCCGAACTCGACGGTCGCTACATCCGCAACGGGGCCAACCCGCTGAGCGGCACGAGCGACCATCCGTTCTTCGGCGACGGGATGGTGCACGGTGTCCGCCTCCGCGACGGCGCCGCGGAGTGGTATCGGAACCGGTACGTCCGCACTCCGTTCATCACCGATCCTTCGATCGACATCCTCGATCCGAATGTGATGATGGACATGACGGCCTCGAAGGCGAACACACACGTCTTCGGCCACGCGGGACGAATCCTGGCGCTCGAGGAGGGTCACTTCCCGTATGTGATCGACGGCAACCTCGACACGGTCGGGCCGCTCGACTTCGGCGGCACGCTCACCGGGTCGTTCACGGCGCACCCGAAGATCTGCCCGGTCACCGGCGAGATGCTGGCGTTCGGCTACTCGCCGTTGGCTCCCCATTTCCGCTACCTCCGGGTGTCGGCCGCCGGCGAACTGGTCCAGACCGAGGAGGTGACCGTCGGTGGGCCGACGATGATGCACGACTTCAACGTCACCCGCAATCACATCGTCATCATGGATCTGCCTGCCGTGTTCGACCTCGAACTGGCGATGAGCGGCGAGATGCCGATCCACTGGGACGACAACTATCCGGCCCGGCTCGGCGTGATGCCACGCAACGGCAGCGACGCCGACGTGCGGTGGTACGACATCAATCCTGGCTACGTGTTCCATCCGATGAACGCGTACGAGGACGGCGACAAGATCGTGCTCGACGTCGCTCGCCTCAGCCACGTGTGGCGCGACTCGATGATGGATTTCCCGGCTCCCGAGCTGTGGCGCTGGACGATCGACACGACCGCCGGCACGGTGCGCGAGGAACAGATCGACGATCGCCCGGCCGAGTTCCCTCGTGTCGCTGACGCGGTGATCGGCTTGAAGCACCGCTACGGCTACATGTTGGGGCTTCCGGCCGATCAGAGTGCCGACCCCCAGGGCCAGACCGGGGCGATCCTGAAGTACGACCGCGACACGGGCCAAACGAGCGAGCTCGACCTCGGTGTCGGATGCATGCCGGGCGAGCCCGTGTTCGTCCCGGCCGAAGGCGCCACGAACGAAGACGACGGTTACCTGATGACCTACGTGTACGACGCGACCTCCGACAGCAGCCGGTTCGTCGTGCTCGATGCGGCCACGATGGACTCGACGCCGGTCGCATCGATCGAGCTGCCCCGGATTCCGTTCGGGTTCCACGGCAGCTGGATCCCGGCCTCGGTCGCCGGCTGACGGCGATCAGGGAAGGTAGTCGAACGCGGACACCGCTTCCAGACCCTCGATGGTGAGTATCTCGCCCCCGGCGAGGTACTCGGCGACGGGGAACGTGAACGTGCAGATCGTCGGGTACTGCTCCGACCGTCCGCAGTCGATGGCGCCGTCGCCCGGCCAGAGGGTCAGGTCGCTCGAGGTCTGCAGGAACGAGTAGATCGACTCACCGGTCACGTCGTCACCGTCGGCCTGCATCATGTTGGCGTATTCCGCGAGCGACATCACGAGGAAGGCCCCGAGGCCGCCGAGGCCCAGCGCCGTCGAGTCGACCTCGGCCGGTTCGACGCCGAGCACGGGAGCCATGATGTCCTGCAGGATCGCCAGCTCGGGGTTGTCGTCTTCCTGGGTCCCGATTCCGACGAAGCTCCAGCCGACCGCATCGTCACCGACCTGGTCGATCACTTCGGCGCCGGCGCAGGCCGACGTGGTGAGGACCGGGATCGTGATGCCGAGCGCCGCCCGCCCGCGCATCGTGCCGATGCACCCGGCGTCGGAGTACAGCGACACGAGCAGATCGGGGTCGCCCTTGACCGCTTCACGCATCAGGCCCTGGTACCCGGCGTCGGTCTCGTTGTCACCGCCCTTGATCGTGGTGTGGGCGATGCCGGCCTTGTCGAGCGCGGCGGCCAGCGACGCCTCCGTGCTGTTCGCGCCCGGGTTGTCGGCGCTGACGATCCCGACCGTCGCTGCTTGGAAGTGGTTCTTGGCCACCGCGGCGACAGCGGCCATCGAGGTCGCATTGCCACCGGTGAGGAACAACGCGTCGGCGGTGTAGTCGCCCGGCAGGATCGGAAGCACACCGACGACGGGCGCACCGGCCGCGTTGTAGGTGGCGTAGGAGGGGAACAGGTCGAGGCCCAACAGCACGAGTTCGACGTTCTTGCCGACCAACTCTTGGGCACATGCCTGCGATGTCTCGGGCGAGCCGTTCGCCGCACAGCTCTCGAGCACCACCGGCCGGCCGCCGAGACCGCCGTGCTGGTTGAGGTAGTCGACCGACCCCTCGACCGCGAAACGGATGTCGGGGTAGTCGAGTCCAGGCGTCCCCTCCGTGTTGACGAGACCGACCACGATCGGCTCGCCGGTCGGTGGCCCGAGCCCGGGGAACGCCGTGGCATGGTTCAGCGCTTCGGTCCCCGTCGCCGTGCTGTCGGTCGAGGCCGGCTCCGTCGTCGCGACGTCGGTCGGCTCGGTGCTGTCGGGAGCGGCGGTTCCCCCCGCGCTGGACGGCGAGGCGGCAACCGGCGCAGTCGTCGCGTCGGCTGCAGGTTCGGACGTCGTCGACGAGTCCGCATCGCTGCCGCATGCCGAGGCGCTGACGGCGAGCGCTGCCAGCAACGCGCAGGCCCGGGTGCGGGCTGGAAGCCGACGTGGCGTACGGCTCGTGGATCGGTCCATGATTCCCCC
>CAZYWK010000016.1:55806-59636 GCA_964651825.1 uncultured Ilumatobacteraceae bacterium
TTTGATCGAGCCGCCCACCTTCGAACGCTGATCGACTCGACCCCCGACGGGACCGTAACACACACCGCCCGCGCAAGCTACTTGCGGTAACTTACCCGGTGCGGCGTGGCGCTCAGCGGCTGCTGTCGAGTCCGATGACGGTGCCGGCGTCGAGATCGTCGACTGCCGCGAAGGTCCGCATGACGAGGGCGTCGAACAGCGCCACGCCGCGTTCGTTGGCCGGGTCGATCGTCAGGAGACCGGCACCGAAGGTGGCCGCGTAGAACACGAGCCCTTCGAGATAGCCGTTGCGGACGCCTTCGACCGTGACGGCATCGTTCGGCACTCCGGCTGCGTGCATGCCGTGCACGTACCGTTCGATGAGCCTGCCTTCGTGCTCACGGCGCATCTCCGGGGTCAGGTTGTTCGCACAGAAGTAGACGAGGTCGGTCTGGCCCGGCGCACGCATCGCCAGCTGCCAGTCGATGAGTGCGACGTCGCCGTCGGTCGGGAAGAACAGATTGTCGAGGCGGAAGTCGCCGTGGATGATCGTGATCGGATCGTCGGCGTGACGACCGATCCACGTCGGCACCTCCGCGATGAACTGCTCGCACCAACGAAGACAGCGCGTCGGCAGCAGGTCGGCGTACCGCTCCAGGAAGATCGGCCACCCCATGTCGAACGTCGGGCCGATCGTCTGCATCTGCGGATCGTCGAGGCCAGGCATCCACGTCAGCTCGGCCAGCATGGGGTGCTCGAACCAGTGGGCATGATGGCGCGCGATCACGTCGATCGAGCGGTCTGCCTGTTCGACGGTCGCCCCCGCGACGTGGTCGCCCGGTTTGGCCGGCGCGAGGTCCTCCATCACGAGGCATGGCGGATCGGCGATGTTCACGAACACCTGTGGAACACGCACGTTCACGAGTGGTGCGACGTCGCGGTAGAAGCGGTGCTCGCGCTCCCACACGCGCATCATCTCACCCAGGAACTGTCCGCCCGGATCCGCGGTCGGAAGCTTCACGATCATCGTTGCCGGCAGCTCGCCCGACGCGACGCTGGGCGAGGTGATCGCGACGCGGGCGAGTTGGCCCATGAAGCCCTCGCCCGCGGCGATCGGTTGGAGGGTCACGGCCTCGACCGGAACGGCGAGGACCTCGGTCAGCCAGTCGGCCGATACGTCGGCCAGGGTGCGCGGTGTGGGGTGCATGAGGCGTCGACCATCCCGTCAGGGTTGGGTGGAATCCGAATATACCATTGGTAACTTATGTCACACGCATGGCTGCCACCCCCGTCCCCCCTCGCCGATCCGGCTCGGTCGCGGCGTCGAGACCGGAGCGCTCGACGGCCCCCCACCCGAAGAATACGAGCATCCGGCGATCGGGACGACCGCGCGGTGGTCAGTTGATCGCCGACCGCACCGCGCTGCTCGAAGCGGCCGAGCGCGCCATCCGCATCCACGGCCCCGACGTGACGATGGAGTCGATCGCCGCCGAGGCGGCGGTCACGAAACCGATCGTGTACCGCAGCGTCGGTGACAAGAACGCCGTCGCGACCGCACTCGCCGAACGGTTCGTCGACCGGATCAACGCGGTCGGCGCGAGAGCGATGACCGACGCGGTCGATCCTCGCGACGCGCTCCGGCGTCTCGTTGGTTCCTTCGTCGAGGTGGTCGACGGCGACCGCAATCTGTACATGTTCGTCACGAACGCCGGCTCCAACGAGGACCGTCTCGGGCAGGTACTGCGTCTCGCCGATCGATCGGCCCGACCGATCGCCGACGATCTGGCCGCGCAGCGGATCGCCGACGGTCTCGATCCCGCCGTCGCGACCGCGTGGGCCTATGGACTCATCGGGACGCTGCACTTCGCCACGCTCTGGTGGCTACGCGACCAAACGTGCCCGTCGTCGGAACTCGCCGACCACCTCACCGAGTTGATCTGGTCCGGCGTCGCCGGGCCGCCACATCGTTCGGACAGCTGAACGGCGCCACCGCACCGTCGCACCTTGATCACACCACAACGGAGGGCGCCAATGACCACCGACACCAACCCAGCACCGTCGACGACGACCCCGCTCGAGCGGGTCGCCGCGCTCCACGACGTGATCCGTCGCGGCGGCGACGAGGCCCAGACGCTGCGCCGGTGCCCGACCTGGGTGATCGACGAGCTCATCGACGCCGGCATGTTCCGCTTCACGTTGCCGCGCGAACTCGGTGGCGAGAACGCGTCGGTCGGCCAGACGATCGAGGTGATCGAGGCCATCTCGGCGATCGATGCATCCGTCGGTTGGAACGTGATGCTGGGTTCGGAGATCAACGCCATGGCCGCCGGCGGGATGGCGAAGGAGCTCGCCGCCGAGGTGTACCTCGACAACCCTCGTGTCGTGATGTGCGGTGGCGGCGGACCGGGCACGATGCCGTCGCGAGCGGTCGAGCAGCCGGACGGGAGCTACAAGGTGTGGGGTCAGGCCACGTTCATCAGCGGGTGCCACAACGCGACCTGGTGCTTCATCGTCGCCCCCGTGTTCGTCGACGACGACATCAAGATCGTGAACGGCGCTCCCGTGGTGAAGCTGTGGTTCCTCCATCGCGACCAGTGGGAGATCCTCGACACGTGGGACGTCGCCGGTCTCCGCGGTTCGGGCAGCCATGACGTGGTCACCGACGGTGGCATCGTCCCGGCCCGCTTCGCCGAGGTCGACCTCGTGACCGTGCCTCCGCTGTACGACAACCCGGTGTTCCGCATCCCGGTGCCGCTGCGGTTGGCGTACAACAAGGCGGCGGTGGCGATCGGGGTCGCTCGCGGGGCGCTCGACGAGTTCGCCGTGCTGGCCAACACCAAGACACCGCTGATGTCGAGCACCCCGCTTCGCGACCGGCCCGTCGCACAGCAGCGAATGGGTGAGGGCGAAGCGGTGCTCCGCTCGGCGCGGGCGTTCCTGTTCGAGGCGATGGGACAGATCGAAGACGAACTGTGGGCCGGTCGTGACGCACCGTCCGGCGAGCGCACACAGATCGCCCGGCTGGCCTGCACCCATGCCGCCAACGCGTCGATGCAGGTCGTCGATTCGATCCACAACGCGGCGGGAACGTCGGCCATCCGCATGGACAGCCCGCTCGAACGCAAGCTCCGCGATGCCCACGGGTGTGCGACCCACCGTTGGGTCGCTCATCCGTTGTACGCCGAGCTCGGCAAGATCTTCCTCGGCCACGAGGCTCCGCCCGAGTTCGCCGGTACGGGCGGCCCGGCACAAGCCCCCGGCCGCTGATCCGGGTCGGGGACACTCGGATCCGCGGTGTAACTGGTCTGGCATGATGACCGCTGTGAGCAGCGCAACGTCCCGCTTGGCGCCGGCCGTGAGCGCTGCTGTCGAACGTAGGCGCGACACTCGTTGGGCGCTCGCGGCTGCTGCTGTCGTCGTGATGGGCGGTGTGGCGTTGGCGTTCGTCCACTACCTCGGCGGCACCGACGGCGACCCGGAGGGGTGGTACGCCGCAGTCGGGTTCGCTGCCCCGCTTCTGGGGGCGGGCGTGCTCGCCGCCGTGGGCGCGCTCGTCGATGCACCGTGGCTCTGGTGGGCGGCGGGCGTTGCGATCGTCCCGTGCAGCATCGTGTCGATCGTCATGTTCCCGCTCCTCGTACCAGCGATCGTGTTGATCGTGCTCGGCTTGCGCAACAGCGACGGTCACGTGCGAGAACGGTCGGGTGTGGTGTTCGCTGTAGCTCTGATCGCGGCGTTCGGTGGTGTCGTCTTCCACCAGGATCCGGTCACGTGGGAAGGTGGCAGCACCAGCAACATCGTCACGACCACCGAAGCGACGATGTCCGTCGTGGTCACAGTGTGCGTCGTCG
>CAZYWK010000017.1:0-5248 GCA_964651825.1 uncultured Ilumatobacteraceae bacterium
AGAGCAGTGGACTCTTAATCCATTGGTTCTGGGTTCGAATCCCAGGGGAAGCACTGCGTGGCCGAGGGGTCAGATGTCGAGCGCTGGGGGTCAGCGGGACCAGCTGCGGTCGTCGCGGTAGCGGCCGACGGCGAGCGGGGTCGACCACTGGCGTCGCTGGCGCATGCTGTTCGTACCGAGCACGATCGCTGCCGCGAGCACGATCGACACGAACGCGATGCCGAGCGTGGCGAGCAGCGAATCGTTGGCGAGGCGCGGGAACACCCCGAGCCAGATGTTGTCGGAAAGCGCCGGGAGCAGGATCGCGGGCACGAGGTAACCGAAGACCACGATCAGCACGGCGAGCGCGGCGAAGCCGATGGCGACGGCCTGGGAGAACTCCCCTCGCTCCGGCCGCATGACGATGCCGACGACGAAGAACAGCAGCCCCGCCGCCGCACCGCCGAGAGCGATCCAGCCGGCGATGCTGTCGACGACGGACAGTGCCCCGACCTCCTGCACGGGCAGGGTGATGGGGTCCATCTCGCCGACCCGTTCGTCGCGTACGAGCTGCACCTGTTGTTCGGCGTCGATGCGCACCGGTTGGTCGCGGTCGCCGATGAGGCGCTGGTGGGCCTGGCTCACGAACTCGTTCATCAGCGCCGCGCCGGCGTCGATCTTGGCGATGCCCTGGATGAACTCCCTGAGCTCCGTCGGTGACTGGCTGGTGACGGGAGCGGTGGTGCTCGCCACGACGGTCGCGATCTGTCGCAGGATCGCGTCGTCACCGAGGATCGCCTGGGTCGTGCCGGTGTCGGCGGACGGGGTGAAGGCGACTCGTTGGAGCCACCAAGCACTGATCGACGCGGCGAACAGCACGGTGGAGATGATCAGCAGGATCCCTGCCAGTGAGCGCCGCACCGAGAGAGTCTGGCAAATCTGGCACCCCCGCCCCGACTCGCCGCTCTCGGGTGGTCCGCCCGGCCGGTTCGCCGTATGTTCAAGGGGTGGTCAACGGCAGGGTCAACGGGTTGGTCAGGCCGAGCCTCCAGCGGATGATGTGGCGAGGTGTACGCCGGGCGTGCCCATGGTGCGGCGGTCGTCATGCGTTCTTCGTCGGATGGTTCACCAAGACCGATCACTGCCGGTCGTGCGGGCTGCGTTGGCGGCGTGGAGATGTCGGCTTCGAGCTCGGCGCGGCTGCCAGCGCGGCGATGATCACGATCGGCCCGCTGGTCGTCGCGCTCGCGATCATGTTCGCGATCACGTGGCCGAACGTGGCGGCGGTGCCGATGATGGTCGTGCTGATCCCAGCGGCGATCATTCTGCCGATCGTGCTGTATCCGGTGTCGTACACGACCTGGCAGGCCCTCGACATCGCGATGCGCCCGGTCGAGATCGACGACTTCGTGATCGTCGAGCAGCTCGACGAACAGGCGGACCTGGCACTCGACGACGAGTAGGCGAACCTCCGGCCGTTCGCTCCGGCAATGCTTGCCCGAACGACTGTTCGTCAACTACACTCGTGTCATTCGCCGGCCCGCCGACTCTCCGTTCTGCCTCGCTCCGGTCTCTCGGCGCCACTGTCACACCCCCTCCGTACTGTCGGCCCCATCGAGTTCTTCCCACCCGAAAGTGAGACACCGCTATGACCAGTGAACGCGACAAGGCCCTCGACATGGCCCTTGCCCAGATCGACAAGCAGTTCGGCAAGGGCGCCATCATGAAGATGGGCGAGCGCACGAACATGAACATCGAGGCGGTGCCCACGGGTGCGCTGGCGCTCGATCTCGCCCTCGGTATCGGGGGCCTGCCGCGTGGGCGCATCACCGAGATCTACGGCCCGGAGTCGTCCGGCAAGTCCACCCTCGCCATGCACGTCGTGGCCGAATCGCAGCGCAACGGTGGCGTGTGCGCCTACATCGATGCCGAGCACGCGATGGATCCGGTCTACGCCCGGGCGATCGGGGTCGACGTCGACCAGCTGCTGATCTCCCAGCCCGACACGGGTGAGCAGGCGCTCGAGATCGCCGACATGCTCTGCCGCTCCGGGGCGATCGATGTCATCGTCGTCGACTCCGTCGCCGCCCTCACACCCCGCGCCGAGATCGAAGGCGAGATGGGCGACACCCACGTCGGCCTCCAAGCCCGCCTGATGAGCCAGGCCCTGCGCAAGCTCACCGGCAGCATCAGCAAGACCAACACCATCGTCATCTTCATCAACCAACTCCGCGAAAAAATCGGTGTGATGTTCGGCTGCTTCTCTTCAAACACGCGCGTCACCCTCGCCGACGGGACGCAGGAGAAGATCGGCAAGATCGTCAACCAGAAGCTCCCGGTCGAGGTGCTGTCCTACGACTTCGACAAGGGCGAGCTCGTCGCCAAGCCGGTGACGAACTGGTTCGACAACGGCGTGGCCGATCGGTTCTTGAAGTTCACCGTCGCACGGGGGGCCGGCAATGGTCGTTCCCAGTTCACCGCCACGGAGAACCACATGATCTCCACGCCCGGCGGCTGGCGCTCGGCCGGCGAGCTGATCGTCGGCGACCGAGTGCTCCAGGCCACCCCCCAGCTGTTGAGCGACACGCAGTGGCAGATCGTGCTCGGCGGCCTGATGGGCGACGGCGCACTGTCGCCCAGCCGCAGTGGTCACGGTGCTCGCTTCCGCTGGGGTCACGGCGCGAAGCAGGCCGAGTACGGCGACTGGAAGGCGTCGATGTTCGCCAACCTCAACGTCAGCCGGTCGACGAACGCCAAAGGAGCGGTGTTCCACGACGTCCAGCCGCTCGTCGAGCTCGCCGAGCTGCGTGAGGCGGTGTACGTCGGCGGCAAGAAGGTCTTGAGCGACGATTACCTGAAGCGTCTCACCCCGCTGTCGCTCGCGGTCTGGTACATGGACGACGGCGGCTTCACGCTGCGGTCGAAGGGCGTGCAGGCCCGCACCGAAGGGGGAAGCGGTCGCTCGGAGATCTGCGTCGAGGCCTTCGACGATGGTACGCAGCGTCGGCTTCGCGATCATCTCGCCGACACCTGGGGGATCGAGGCCAAGCTCGATCGCCGCGGTGCCCGCCAGATCGCGGTGTTGCAGTTCCCGACCGCGGAGACCGCCAAGCTCCACGCGCTCCTCGCCCCGTTCATCCATCCCTCGATGCAGTACAAGCTGCTCGAGCGGTACCAGGGGCGATTCGCGGTCGAGCCGGTGTTCGTCGCGCCGCGGCAGGTGTTGACGCCGATGCCGATCGTGTCGATCGAGGACCGGACCGACCTGCCCTCGATGCACCGCTTCGATCTCGAGGTGGGCGGCACGCACAACTACTTCGTCGACGGGGTCATGGTCCACAACTCACCGGAGACCACGCCGGGTGGGCGGGCGCTGAAGTTCTACTCGTCGGTGCGCCTCGACATCCGTCGCATCGAGTCGTTGAAGGACGGCGCCGAAGTGGTCGGCAACCGCACCCGTGTGAAGGTCGTGAAGAACAAGTGCGTTGCCGCTGGCACGGAGGTGTTCGACCCGACGACGGGGCAGACCCGCACGATCGAGTCGATCGTCGCCGGCGAGGGTGAGACCGTCGTCGCCGCCGACAAGGCCGGAGCGTTGCACGTCCGTCCCATCGTCCAGCGCTTCGACCAGGGCGAGGCCGAGGTCGTCACGCTCGGCCTGCGTGACGGAACGAGTTTGCGAGCGACGCTCGACCACATGATCATGACCGACCGTGGGTGGGTCCAGGCGGGCGAACTGACACCTGGCGATCGCGTCGCCCGTCCCCGTCGCTTCCTCGGCTTCGGTGACGCCCACCCGTACAGCACCGACGAGGCCCGCCTGCTCGGCTACCTGATTGGCGACGGTTACGTCGGCGGCAAGACGCCTGTCACGTTCATCAACATCAACGACGAACTGCACGACGACGTCGATGCGATCGCCGCCACGCTCGGCTGTTCGACCCGGCTCCGAGGCCTGGAGCGGGCGATCAGCCATCGCCCGGGCGAGCCGAACGGGGTGCTGGCGCTGACCCGACGGGCTGGCCTGTGGGGCCACCTCGCTCCCGACAAGCAGCTCCCCGTCGAGTTCTTCTCACCGGACATCGCTTCCGACGTCGCGGCGAACCTCGTGTTCGGTCTGCTCGAGAGCGACGGACACGTCAGCCGAGAGCAGACCGGAGCCTTGCGGGTCGGCTACACCACCACGTCGTACCAACTGGCGCAACAGCTGCACTGGCTGCTGTTGCGCTGGGAGATCGGCAGCTCGGTTCGTCGGTACGACGTCTCCCAGAAGCGCCCGAGCGTCGTCGCCGGCCGCAAGGTGCAGGGCAAGCTCCCGATCTGGGAGGTTCGGGTCACCGGCATCGAGAACGTGCAGCGGTTCGCCGAGGCCATCCCGATGTGGGGCCCGCGCGGCCGAGCCCTGGTCGCGGCGCTGGGCGAGCCTGACCGCAAGATCCATCGCGGTTCGCAACGGGGCTATCTGTCACGTGAGGTCACCGAGCCGGTGCTGGCCTATCTCGAAGGCCGGGGCGTCACGGCGGCCACTGCCGCATCGATGGTCGGCGACGGTGCCGGCGATCCGCAGGGAGGGATGCGCCAGGTGCTCGGCCACAGCCGCCTCCGGCGGGACCGGGTGAGCCGTCTGGCCGATGCGATCGACAGTGCCTTCCTCCACGATCTGCTGTCGGACGACGTGTGGTTCGACAAGGTCGTGTCGATCAGCGAGCCGGAGTGGGCCGACGTCTACGACATCGAGGTCGACGAGCATCACACGTTCGTCGCCAACGACATCGTCGTGTCGAACTGCAGCCCGCCCTTCCGTCAAGCGGAGTTCGACATCATGTACGGGCAGGGGATCAGCCGTGAAGGGTCGCTCATCGATCTGTCGGTCGACCTCGGCATCGTCAAGAAGTCGGGGGCCTGGTTCACCTACGAGGGTGAGCAGCTCGGGCAGGGGCGGGAGAACGCCAAGACCTACCTCAAGCAGAACCCCGAGGTGATGATGGAGATCAGCGACAAGGTGCTGATCGCCGCCGGCCTGAAGGAGCCCGAAGGTGCCGAGCACGAGGTGTTCACCGAGGCCGACGAGGCGCCGATCGACATCGACGCCGAGTGAGCTGATTCGATGATGACCCCGTTCGATCGTGACCCTGCCGTACGCCGCCTGCGATCGAACGTGGTGAACTGAACCACATGACCGTTCCGCAACGTCTCTCCATCGTCACGCTCGGAGTGTCCGACGTCGCCGCGGCGACTCGTTTCTACGAGTCGCTCGGGTGGCGTCGGG
>CAZYWK010000017.1:5348-42462 GCA_964651825.1 uncultured Ilumatobacteraceae bacterium
GTGTCCGACGTCGCCGCGGCGACTCGTTTCTACGAGTCGCTCGGGTGGCGTCGGGCACCGGGGTCGCAGGAGTCGATCACGTTCTTCGAGCTGCAGGGCTCGGCGATCGGGCTCTTCGGCCACGGCGACCTCGCCGACGACGCGGGCGTGAGCGCCGATGGCCCGGGCTCGGGCACCGGGACGTTCCGCGGGGTGTCCTTGTCGATCAACGTCGACTCACCGGCCGCGGTCGACGAGGTGGTCGGCGAATGGGTGTCGTGCGGCGGCTCGGCGGTTCGGCCACCTGGCCCGGTGTTCTGGGGCGGCTACATCGCCTATGTCGCCGACCCCGATGGCAACCTGTGGGAGATCGCCCACAACCCGCACATGCCGAACGACGACAACGGCCGGATCACGTTCCCATCTACTTGATCGTGGTGCCGCCGGGCTGGAAGATCATCAGCCACAGGCCGACGATAAGCGTCAGGTGGGTGACACCGATCCCGGCTGACAGCTTCTTGCGTGCCGCCTCGCTCGAATCGCCGATCGAGGGCCGGATCAGGAACCAGCTCACGACCATCGTGACGAGCCAGACCACGATCGCCCCCGTGACCCAGTGGGTCTCGGCGAGGTCGTACTTGCCGACCCCGGCGAGGCCCATCCCGAGCACCCACAACAGTGTCAATGACGGGAACACGAACTTCATGTGCAGTGAGGCGATCGCCTGCGTCTCGCCGTTGCGCTGCAGGCGGGAGTAGAGGAACAGCGGCCCGAACGCACAGATCGCGGCGAGGACGTGGAGCAGCCCGAGCAGCTGATAGGTGGTCGAGATGGGCAGGATGGCCAGCACGATCGGGGACAGTAGCCCTCCCAGTAGCCTGAGCCCCCATGTCGCGGCGCTATCTCGTGCGCACCTACGGGTGCCAGATGAACGAGCACGACTCCGAGCGGATCGCCGGGTTGCTCGAGGCTGACGGGCTCGAGCGCGCCGACTCCGAAGACGACGCCGACGTCGTGGTGCTCAACACGTGCTGCATCCGCGAGAACGCCGACAACAAGCTCTACGGCAACCTCGGCCACCTCAAGACCTGGAAGGGCGAGAAGGACGGTCGCCAGATCGTCGTGTCCGGCTGCCTGGCCCAGAAGGACCAGGACCGCGTCGCCGAGCGGGCCGGCTACGTCGACGTGGTGATGGGCACCCACAACGTCCACCGTGCCGCCGAGCTGCTCCGCGACGCCCGCACTGCGGGTGCCCCGATCACCGAGATCTTCGACGAGGCCGTGATCGACGACCACGCCATGTTCCCCTCCGCCCTGCCGGCGCGACGCGAGACGTCGTACAACGCCTGGGTCACCATCCAGATCGGCTGCGACAACAGCTGCGCGTTCTGCATCGTCCCCTCCGTCCGCGGTGCCGAGATGAGCCGGCCGTTCGATCAGATCATCGACGAGGTACAGGTTCTCGCCGACGACGGCATCACCGAGGTCACCCTCCTCGGCCAGAACGTCAACAGCTATGGCCGCGACCTCCAACTCGCGGCCCGCCAGGGTGGCGACGACACCGCTCGCCTCCGCCCGCTCTTCGCGGACCTGCTGCGAGCCGTCGGCGACGTCGACGGCATCCGCCGCGTCAGGTTCACCAGCCCGCACCCGAAGGACATGCGCCCCGAGACCTTCGCTGCCATGGCGGAGGCCGAGGCCGTGTGCGAGCATCTGCACTACCCGCTCCAATCCGGCAGCGACCGGATCCTGGCAGCGATGCACCGTGGCTACACGGGCGAGCGCTACCTCGCCCGCCTCGCCGAGGCCCGCGCCACGGTCCCCGACCTCGCGGTGTCGACCGACATCATCGTCGGCTTCCCCGGCGAGACCGAAGCCGACTTCCAGCGCACCATGGAAGTCGCCGCGGCGGCCGAATACGACTACGCGTACATGTTCATCTTCTCGCCGCGCGAGGGCACCGAGGCCGCCGAGATGGAGGCCGACTTCGTCGATCCCGCGGTCGTCAGCGAGCGCTTCCAGCGGCTGCGGGTCGTCGTCGAACGGGCCGCCCTCGCCAAGCACGAAGCGCGCGTCGGCCGCATCGAGGAGGTGCTCGTGGAGGGCCCGAGCAAGCGCGACCCCTCCGTCACGAGCGGCCGGACCCGCCAGAACAAGCTCGTCCACTTCACGCCGCCGACGCCGTTGCGGACGGGCAGCTACGCCGCGGTCGAGATCGTCCACGGCGCCCCCCACCATCTGCTCGGCAACTTCGTCGACCTGCTCGCCGAGCCCACCCACCGCCGCCGCATCCCCGTCGCCGCCCTCTGATCTCGCCGTGGGAGACCGAAATCTGGCGCGGATCTCGCGGTGGGCGCGAGATCTGCTCCAAATTTCGGGAAGCGCCGTTGGGCGGTAGGTTCTCGACGATGAGCGGCGAGGCTGCGGATGCGCAGTTGCAGGACTACCGGGCAAGCATCGACAACATCGACGCCGCACTGGTCCACCTGCTTGCCGAGCGGTTCAAGATCACCAAGGCGGTCGGCCGCTACAAGGCGACCGCCGACCTGCCACCGGCGGACCCCGATCGGGAAGAGATCCAGATCTCCCGCCTGCGCGCGCTCGCCGAGGAGTCGGGTCTCGACCCCGTCTTCACCGAGAAGTTCCTGCGGTTCATCGTCGCCGAGGTGATCCACCACCATCAACGGATCGCAGAGGGCGAATCACTCTGAGCGCGTCCACTGCCGTCGCTCGAGTCGCGATCGTCGGGTCGACGGCGTCGGGGAAGTCGGCGGTGGCGATGGAGGTGGCACGGCGGGTCAGCGGCATCCAACTCGTCTCGGTCGACAGCATGCAGGTGTACCGGCGGATGGACATCGGCACGGCCAAGCCGACACCGGCTGAGCGGGCCGAGGTGCCGCACCACTGTCTCGACCTCGTCGACCCGGACGTCGACTTCTCCGTCGCCGAGTTCCAGGTCGCGCATCACAGCGCCCTCGCGGCCATCGCCGCCACCGGCGGTTCGGCCCTCCTCGTCGGTGGAACCGGGCTCTACCACCGGGTCGTGATCGACGACTTCGAGCTTCCGGGCGAGTGGCCGCAGATCCGTGAGGAACTGGCAGCGACCGACGACCTCGCCACCCTCCACGCCCGGCTCGTCGAACTCGACCCGGCGGCCGCCTCGAAGGTCGAGCCGGGGAACCGGCGCCGAATCGTTCGCGCCCTGGAGGTGACGCTCGGCAGCGGTCGGCCGTTCAGTTCGTTCGGGCCCGGCGTCGACTCGTATCCCCCGTCCGAGGTGGCCCAGATCGGCCTGCGCCGCCCGCGGGAACAACTCGCCGGACTGATCGAGCGCCGGGTCCACCGGATGATCGACGACGGCCTCGTCGACGAGGTGCTGGGCATCGCCGCCGACCCCGGCTTCTCCCGCACCGCTGCACAGGCGCTCGGCTACAAGGAAATCCTGGCCCATCTCGACGGAACGATCGGCCACGATGAGGCGGTCGACATGATCATCACCCGCACCCGCCAGTTCGCCGTCCGTCAGGAGCGATGGTTCCGCAGGGATCCACGCGTACGCTGGATCGATGTCGACCACGACCACGACCCTGTCACCAATGTGGTGCCGGTGGTGATCGACGCGCTCACCAAGCTCCGATGACCACGATCACGCTCACCAAGCACCACGCGCTCGGCAACGACTTCCTCGTCCTGCTCGACGCGCCCGCGGGCGACCTCGACCTGCCGGATCTGGCACGGCGCCTGTGTGACCGGCGACGGGGCATCGGCGCCGATGGACTGCTCCTCGCCGGATCAGCGGATGACGGGGCCCCCGAGGGTGCAGTGCGGATGACGCTCTTCAACGCCGACGGCAGCCGGGCCGAGATGAGCGGGAACGGCATTCGTTGCTTCGCCCAGGCGGTGGCCGCCGAACGCGGCGACATGACCGACCTCCTGGTGCACACCGATGCCGGTGACCGCACGATCGTGATGGCGTCGTCGGACGAGGCGGACACGATCGTCGCCACCGTCGACATGGGCGACGTGTCGACGATCCCCGAACCGTTGGGCTGGGCAGCGCTCGGCTGCCATCCCGACCGCCCCGTCATGCACCTGAGCCTGGGGAACCCGCACACCGTGGTCGGTGTCGACGAGATCGGCGTCGTCGACCTCGTCACCCTCGGGGGCAAGGTGCCGCAGGTCAACCTCGAGATCGTCGAGCCCGGTCCGGAGTCGACCGCCATCACGATGCGGGTCCACGAACGGGGTGCCGGCATCACCGAGGCGTGTGGCACCGGCGCCTGCGCCGCCGCGTTCGCTTCCCGATCTTGGGGTCTCGTCGCGAGCAGCACGGAGGTCGTCACCGTGCACATGGACGGCGGCACGGCCACGGTCGGCTTCGACGCGGAACGCCCGGGGCGCGTGACGCTGACGGGCCCGGCGACCCACGTCGCGACGATCAGCGTGGAGGTACCGTGAGCAACGCGCCCGCGGGGACGACTCCGAACAGCCCCTACAACGAGGCGCTCGCCGACACGCTCATCGACCGTACGATCCGGGAACGGATCGTCCTCGTCGCGGTGGCCGGCCCCCGTGACAGCGACGACGACGTCGACGCCAGCCTCGACGAGCTGGCCCTGCTGGTCGACACCGCCGGCGCCGACGAGGTCGGGCGGATGATCCAGCGCCGCGACGCGCCCGATCACACGTGGTACATCGGCAAGGGAAAGGCCGAGGAGCTCAAGCAGCTCTGCCTCGCGGTCGACGCCGACACGGTCGTGTTCGACAACGAGCTGTCGCCGGCCCAGCAGTACAACCTGGAGAAGCTCCTCGGCCGGACCGCCATCGACCGCACCGCGGTGATCCTCGACATCTTCGGCCAGAACGCCCACACCCTCGAAGGCAAGGCCCAGGTCGAGCTCGCCCTCCTGCGCTACCGCCTGCCCCGCCTCCGTCGCGGCTCGCAGGCCCGGCTCTCCCAGCAGCGCGGAGGCGTCGGCGCCCGCTTCGGTGGCGGCGAGACGAAGCTCGAGACCGACCGCCGGCGCATCATGCGGCGGATCAACAAACTCGAAGCCGACCTCGTCCAGCTCGCCGAGACCCGCGCCCTCCAGCGCAAGGGACGAGGCAAGAGCGGGCTCGCCTCGGTCGCCATCGTCGGCTACACGAACGCCGGCAAGTCGACGCTGCTCAACCAGCTCACCGACTCGGGCGTGCTCGTCGAGAACCGCCTGTTCGCCACCCTCGACCCGACCACTCGCCGACTCGCCCTGCCTGGCGGCGAGCCGGTGCTGCTCTCCGACACCGTCGGCTTCATCAGCCGCCTCCCGCACGGCCTCGTCGAGAGCTTCAAGGGCACCCTCGAGGTTGCCGCGCAGGCCGACTACCTCGTCCACGTCGTCGACGCCAGCGCGCCCGACCCCGAAGCCCAGATCGACGCCGTCCGCGAGGTGCTCGCCGAGATCGACGCCGACCGCGTGCCCGAGCTCCTGGTGTTCAACAAGGCCGACCTCGACCCTGGTATGGCCAAGGAGCTCGTCGAGGATCACCTCGGCTCGGTCGCGATCAGCGCCGCCACCGGCGAGAACATCGACGTGTTCCTGCGCACCCTCGGCGACCGGCTGCGGCTCCTGAGCACCGTCCACGACCTGTCGATCCCGTACGACCGGGGCGACGTGCTCGCTGCCGTGCACCGTGAGGGTGAGGTCGTCTCGATCGGCGAGGGTGACGCCTCCTGGCATGTCAGGGCGCGTCTCTCCGATGCGTCGGCCGGCCGCCTCGACTCGTTCCTCCAGGTGCAGCCCGCGGAGTCCCGATGACCGCCATCCCTTCAGCGGCCACCGAGCCGGTCCAGGGTTTCGTCCCGCCGCCGTACCCGTACGACCGTCTCGACGCGTTCGCGCCACTGGCCGCCGCACACGCCGGGGGACTGGTCGACCTGTCGATCGGGACACCGTGCGATCCGCCCCCGCCGGCGGTGCTCGAGGCGCTGGCCGGTAGCGGATCCGAACGGTCCTACCCGCCGAGCATCGGCACACCCGCGCTGCGCGAGGCCGTGCAGCGATGGATCCGGCGGCGGTTCGCGCTCGAGGTTCCGGTCGCCGACATCGGTGCGACGGTCGGCACCAAGGAGTTCGTCGCCACACTCCCACAGTGGATGAGCCTCCGGACACCACATCGCGACACGGTGCTCTATCCGGCGATCTCGTACCCCACCTACGCGATGGGCGCCGAGCTCGCCCGGTGCCGGGCGGTCCCCGTCGCCGCCACGCCGACCGGCGGGATCGATCTCGAGTCCATCTCGCCGGAGGATGCTGAGCGGGCCCTGCTGCTCTGGGTGAACAGCCCGAACAACCCCACCGGCGCCCTCGACGACCTCGACGCCGCCGCGGCGTGGGGACGCGAGCACGGTGTGCCGGTGTTCTCCGACGAGTGCTACGTCGAGTTCACCTGGGCGGGACGGCCCCGGACGATCCTCGAAACCGGCGTCGACGGTGTCGTTGCGGTGCACTCACTCTCCAAACGGTCGAACCTCGCCGGCGTGCGGGTGGGCTTCTACGCCGGCGACCCCGACCTCGTGCACTACCTGCAGGAGGTGCGCAAGCACGTCGGGATGATGGTGCCGGGTCCGGCCCAGGCGGCGGGTGTGGCCGCGCTCGACGACGATGAGCACGTCCAGGTGCAACGGAAGCGCTATCGCTCGCGACTGACGCGGCTCGCCGGCGTGCTCGGTGCGTGGGCGGGCACCGAGATCGCGCTGCCCGACGGGGCGTTCTACCTGTGGATCCCGACCGTCGATGGATGGGAGTTCGTCGAACGGCTCGCTCGCGAGGGTGGAGCGCTCGCGAGTCCGGGCGAGTTCTACGGCCCGGACGGCGCGCCGTTCGTACGCGTCGCGGTGGTCCAACCCGACGACCGAATCGATCTGGTGGCAGCCCGCCTGGAGGCCGCACATGGGTGAGCAGCGCCGGGGTCGGGGCCGGCTGATCGCCGGAGTGATCATCCTCGTCGTGGGTGTGGCGGGCTCGATCGGGTTGTGGCTGGCCGCGGCGCAGCGCCTCGATTCGGCCGTCGGCGGCCTCGCCCAGGCGCCGGTCGGATGCGACACCGTGCTCGACTTCGACGACGCCGGCGAGTACTTCGTGTTCGTCCAGACCCGCGGTGAGCTCGACGACGACGTGCGCGGTGACTGCGTCGCCCCCCACGCCGTCGATCGCAACAGCGACGCCATACCGGAGGTCACGGTCACGGTGACCGATCCGAACGGCAACGACGTCGAGTTCACCGCCGACGACGGCGTCGACTTCGACACGGACACCGCGGCGGGGATCTCGATCGGCCGGATCGCCGTGGAAGAGGAGGGCGACCACCTGATCCGCGTGGAGTCCGACGACGACGACTTCTACATCGCGGTCGGTCGCGACCCGAACAGCGGGGTGACGGCGATGCGTGTCGGCGCGATCGTGCTGGCACTCGCCGCGCTCGTGATCGGCCTCGCGCTGATCGTGACCGGCCGCCGCCGGCCGGACCCGGCTCCCGCAGCGACGTCGCCGTGGGCGCCGGAACCGTCGTGGCCGACGAGCCCTCCGGGGTTCCCGGCACCACCGCCGACGACAGGTGTCACCGGAGTGGTCGGCCCACCGTCAGCGCCGCCGATCGTCCGGCCGACGACGGCCCTGCCCGTGCCGCCGAACCCGTCGCCGGAGCCGGCACGGTGGGGACCACCCGCGCCGGGCGGATCGTGACCCCGACGAGCAGCGCGCTGGTTCAGTAGCGGCGCATCACGGTGACGACCTTGCCGTAGATCTCGACCTGGTCGGCGGAGAACGCCATCGGCTCCATGGTCGAGTTCGCCGGCGAGAGCGTGACCTCGGCCCCCGAACGGCTGTAGGTCTTGATCGTCGCCTCGCCGCCCGGGATGCCCGCCACGACGATGTCGCCGTTGTTCGGGTGGGTGATCTGCGTGGCGACCACGAAGTCGCCGTCGAGGATCCCCAGCTCGATCATCGATTCGCCGCGCACCCGCAGCATGAACAGCTCACCGTCGCCCGTGAAGTCGACCGGCACGGGGAGCAGCTCCTCGACGTTCTCCTCGGCCAGCACGTTGGTTCCGGCGGCGACATCGCCGACGAGCGGCACGTGGCGTACCGGCCGCCGCTCCATCACGGCGCCGCTGTTGGTGTCGTAGCGCACCTCGATCGCCCGCGGCTTGGTGGGGTCGCGGCGCAGATATCCCAAACGCTGCAAGGTGTTCAGGTGGCTGTGCACGGTGGACGGCGAGGTGAGACCCACCGCATCGCCGATCTCGCGGACCGACGGCGGATACCCGCGCTCGCGGATCTGTTGCTCGATGTATTCGAGGATGTTGCGCTGCCGGGTGCTGATCGGAGGAGCCATACGAACAGTGTACGGACTGTGTTCGCCCAGGTCAAACATCTGTACGGAACAACAGTTCGGGAAATTCGAGTCAGAGGTTGACGCGGGCGCCGCGATCGGCTTGACTGACGAACGTGCGTTCCCGAACATGTGATCTGGGTCGTACGGTTCGTTCGAGCAGTCGTTGGGAGCTGTGTTGGGAGCAATGATGAGTCAGTCGATCTATCGGTCCGGTGTCGAGTTCTTCCCGTCGGTGCCCCGCCTCACCCGCACCCCGAACTACGCGCTCCGTCGAGCGATCGCCGCCACGCTGGCAGCCGCCGTGATCCTGTTCGTCGTGATCGTCATCGGTCTGCTGGCCGGCCTCGGAGGGCGACCTGCCTCCGCCTTCCAGGCCGCGCCGGCAATCTCGTCGGCCTCGCCCACCGTCGTGGTGGCCGAGGCCGGCGACTCGCTGTGGTCGATCGCGCAGGCCCACCACGGCCAGGTCGGGCTCGATCGCTACGTCGACGCCCTGATCAGCATCAACGGTGGCACGGCGATCCAGGCCGGCCAGGCCGTGCGGCTGCCCTGATCATTGGCTCGGCCTCACCGCGAGTCTCGTCGTGGCGTCCAGGTATCGTGCAGGCGTGCAATGCCCCGTGTGTCATGCCGATGACACCAAGGTCGTCGATTCCCGCATCGCCGAGGAGGCCACGGCGATCCGCCGACGGCGCGAGTGCCTCTCGTGTGCCTACCGGTTCACCACGTTCGAACGGGTCGACCACGCGCCGCTCACGGTCGTGAAGTCGCACGGCGGACGTGAGCCGTTCGATCGCAAGAAGCTCGTCGCCGGCCTTGCGGCCGCCACCACGGGACGATCGGTGAGCGCCGAGGCCCTCGAAGCTCTCGCCTGCCGGGTCGAGGAGTCGGTCCGCCTCCAAGGGTCCGAGGTGTCGAGCGCGAACGTCGGTCTCGCCGTGCTCGACGAACTACGCACGCTCGACGAGGTGTCGTACCTACGGTTCGCCAGCGTCTACAAGGACTTCGACGGCGCGTCCGACTTCCACCGAGAGCTCGAGCTACTCCGCAAGTCCGCCGTCGCTGCGCCGCTTTCGTAGCCAGCGCGCGTAGAGGAACGACTCGCCGTCGACGGCGAGCTGGGCCAAGTCGAATCGCGCCGCGTGGTCGCCGGCACCGTTGGTGGCTCGCGGACCCGCCCCGCCGACGGCGAGTGGTGAGGTGGTCAGGTTGATCTCGTCGATCAGGTCGGCGTCGAGCATGGCCGCGTTGAGCGTGGGTCCACCCTCGCACTGCACGAACCTCGGAGCATCACAGACGCGGTCGAGCCGACGGACAGCGACGGTCAGGTCGACCCGGTCGGTGCCGGCGCGCACGGCGTCGATGCCAGGCGGGACCGATGCCGACTCCGTCGTGATCAGGAAGCCGGCACCGGAGGCGATCAGGGGACTCGAACGATCGACCTGGGCCGACCTCGTGACCAGCCCGATCCGCTGGCCGGGCTTCCGTGGCGGTCCGTACCCCTCGGCGCGCGCGGTACCGGCGCCCACGACGATGACGTCGGCGATCCGGCGGAGTTGGGACAGGATCGCCGAGTCGTTGGAGCTGGAGAGGCCGCCGGACGCGCCATCGAGCACAGTGGATCCGTCGAGCGAGGCCACCATGCACAGCCCGATCCAGGGCCGGTCGTCACGGGCTCCGAGGAACGAGCCGTAGGCGTCGGCGACCGTCACCTCTGGCGCGGCGCCGGCGCGCGGATCGATCGGAAGGAGACGTCGCATGTCCTGCCGACGCTACGTCAACAGGTCGGGTCACCGGGTCTGCGAACATGGGGGATGGCCGCTGACACCCTCCATCCTGAGTCTGGAGATCCCGCCCCAGGCGGATCTCGGACCGTCTATCGGACCTGCCCGCTCTGCGAGGCGACGTGCGGGCTCGAGCTCACCGTGCGGGCGAAGCCCGACGGCACCGAGTACGTGCAGCGCATCCGCGGCGATCGCGAGGATGTGTTCTCCCGGGGGTTCATCTGCCCCAAGGGGTCGACGCTCAAGCAGCTCCACGACGACCCCGATCGTCTCCGGGTCCCGATGATCCGGCGCGACGGCGTTCATGTGGAAGCCACCTGGGACGAGGCGTGGGCCGCAATCGCCGAAGGTCTCGGCGGCGTGATCGAACGGCACGGCCGAACGGCGGTCGGGCTGTACATCGGCAACCCGTCGGCCCACAGCCTCTCGTCGATGCTGTACTCCCGCGCCCTGCTCACCGGCCTCGGCACACGCCACCGGTTCAGCGCATCGACCGTCGACCAGATGCCACGCCACGTGGCGTCGGGCCATGTGTTCGGCTCTCCGGTCACCATTGCGGTCCCCGACCTCGACCGCACCGACCACATCGTGCTGCTCGGTGCGAACCCGTACGCGTCCAACGGCAGCATGTGCACCGCGCCCGACTTCCCCGGACGCCTCGAGGCGATCCGCGCCCGCGGCGGCAAGGTCGTCGTCATCGATCCCCGCCGCACGAAGACCGCCGAGGAGGCCGACGAGTGGATTCCGATCCGCCCCGGCACCGACGCCCTGCTCCTCGCGGCGATCGCCAACGTGCTCGCAGCCGACGGGCTGGCCGACCCCGGCGACCACGTCCGCCCGTACCTGAGCGGCCTCGACGAGTTCGTCGCCGCGGTCGCTCCGTTCACTCCCGAGCGGGTCGCCGATTCCACCGGGATTACGGCGGCCACGATCCGCCGCCTCGCCCACGACCTCGCGGCCGCTCCGTCGGCCGCCGTGTACGGCCGCATCGGCACGACGACCACACCGTTCGGCTCGACCGCGTCGTGGCTGATCGACGCCGTCAACATCCTCACCGGCAACCTCGACCGCCCCGGCGGCGTGATGTTCGCGACACCGGCGGCCGGCGGCGCCACCACCCGGGGCAAGCCCGGATCAGGGCGGGGCTTCCGCGTGGGGCGAGGGCAAAGCCGTGTGAGCGGCTACCCGGAGGTGATGGGGGAGTACCCGGTGGCGGCGATCGCCGAGGAGATCCTCGAACCCGGCGACGATCAGATCCGGGCGTTCATCACCCTCGCCGGCAACCCGGTGCTCTCCACCCCGAACAGCGGCCAGCTCGACGAGGCGCTCGACGACCTCGAGTTCATGGTCAGCGTCGACATGTACCTGAACGAGACCACCCGCCACGCCGACGTGATCCTCCCGCCGCCGTCGCAGCTCCAACGTGCCCACTACGACGTGCTGCTCCTGCAGTTCGCGGTCAGGAACGTTGCCAACTATTCGCCCGCAGCCCTTCCCCTCGATCCCGGGCAACCCGACGAGTGGGAGATCATCTCGAAGCTGGCGCTCGTGGCGCAGGGCATGGGTGTGGACGCGGACGTCAGCACGGTCGACGACATGATGATCGGTGGCCTCATCGCCGGCGCTGTCAAGGACGAACACTCACCGGTCGGCGGTCGCGACCCCGGCGAGTTGCTCGCCGAGATCGACGCCACGGGACGCCGCGGCCCCGAGCGGATGCTCGACTTCATGCTCCGCACGGGACCGTTCGGCGACGGCTTCGGCTCGAACGCCGACGGCACGTCGCTCGACGATCTGATCGAGCATCCTCACGGGCGTGACTTCGGTGAGCTCGTCGAACGGTTGCCGGAGATCCTGCGCACGCCGAGCGGCATGATCGAACTGGCCCATCCGGTGCTCGTCGGCGACCTCGACCGCCTCGCCGCGGGCATCGCCGGTTTCGAGGAGCAGGAACTGGTGCTCGTCGGCCGGCGCGATCTGCGGAGCAACAACTCGTGGATGCACAACATCGAGGTGCTCGTCAAGGGGCGGCCCCGGTGCACGCTGCACGTGCACCCCGACGATGCCGCGTTGCTCGGACTTGCCGACGGCACGCCCGCGTCGATCTCGTCGCGCGTGGGCACGGTGACCGTTCCGGTCGAGGTGACCGACGCCATTCGCCCCGGCGTGGTCAGCCTGCCGCACGGCTGGGGGCATGATCGTGCGGGCTCGAAGCTTCGGGTGGCGTCCGAGCACGCCGGGGTCAGTTCGAACATCCTGTCCGATTCGTCATCGCTCGACCCGCTGTCGGGAACCTCGACGCTCAACGGCATCCCCGTCGACGTGGTCCCGGCCTGAGCCGGCGTGGCCGGCCGTTCATCTTGCAGCCACCTGCGTCCACCGGAAATACACAGGGTTGTACCCCTTTCGCCACACAGGCGACAGTTCCTAGAGTGGCACCCTGCCGACTGCGGCACCGAACACGGACAAGAAGGCGGGCGCCGAATTCGTTCGACCACTGGATCGACGGCGCCCGCTTGGGGAGCGAACCCTGTACCTGTGTCGGCGCCGCAGTCGGCCGTGTGATCGGCACGACACCGCTGTAGTTTGGATGTCTCGCTTCACGGTTCCGTCCCGTCGGAACCTCGCCGAGCGGGCTTGTTGAGGAGGTCACGATGTCGATCGCATCCGAGCGGACGGCCGGCGGAACCATCGGGCTGCGCCGCCTGTTCACCTCGCCCGGCGTGCACCCGTTCGACGAGATCGTGTGGGAGCGCCGAGACGCACGGATCGCCCACTGGCAGACCGGCGCCGTCGCCTTCGAACAACTCGGCGTCGAGTTCCCGGCGGCCTGGTCGCAGAACGCCACCAACATCGTCGCCCAGAAGTACTTCCGCGGCACGCTCGGCACGGCCGAGCGGGAGTCGTCGCTGCGCCAGGTGGTCGACCGCATCGTCGACACGATCACCCAGTGGGGTGTCGAGGGCGACTACTTCGCCGATCAGGCCGAGGCCGACGCGTTCTCCGCCGAGCTGAAGTACATCCTCGTCACCCAGCGGGCGGCGTTCAACAGCCCGGTGTGGTTCAACATCGGCGTCGCCGGTGTGCCGGCCCAGGCCTCGGCGTGCTTCATCCTGTCGGTCGACGACGAGATGACCTCGATCCTCAACTGGTACCGCGAGGAGGGGATCATCTTCAAGGGCGGCTCGGGCACCGGTGTGAACCTGTCCGACATCCGGTCGTCGAAGGAACCGATGACGGGGGGCGGCACGGCCTCGGGCCCGGTGAGCTTCATGCGCGGCGCCGACGCGTCTGCCGGCACGATCAAGTCCGGTGGCAAGACGCGGCGAGCCGCGAAGATGGTCATCCTCGACGCCGATCATCCCGACATCGAGGAGTTCATCTGGTGCAAGGCCATCGAAGAGCGCAAGGCCCGGGCGCTGCGCGACGCCGGCTTCGACATGGACCTCGACGGCGCCGACTCGTTCTCGGTCCAGTACCAGAACGCCAACAACTCGGTGCGGGTCACCGACGAGTTCATGCAGGCCGTGGTCGACGACGCCGACTGGGACCTCGTCGCCGTCACCACCGGCGAGGTGCTCGAGACGGTGCGGGCCCGCGACCTGTGGCGCCAGATCGCCGAAGCGGCCTGGGAGTGCGCCGACCCCGGTCTCCAGTTCGACACCACGATCAACCGCTGGCACACCGCCCCCAACACTGGCCGCATCACCGCCAGCAACCCCTGCTTCACCGGCGACTCGCTCGTTCACACCGACAAGGGCCTGATCCGCTTCGACGAACTGGTCGCGAAGGCGAATATCGGCGAGGAGTTCCAGGTCTGGACCCACGACATCACCAACGTCGACGCCCCGTCCGAGGAGATGCACCTCACGACACCCGAGGCCTACATGATCACCGGGCGCAACCCGATCCAGCGCCTGCGGTTCAGCAACGGTTCCGAGCTGCGCTGCACGCCCGGGCACGCGATCTTCACGGCCAACCGAGGCTGGGTTGCCGCGAATGAGCTCACCGACGACGACGACGTGCGTACGGTCGACACGACGATTCGGCTCGTCGATCGGATCGACGAGGGCGTCGAGCTCACCTACAACCTGTCGGAGCCGCGCAACCACTCCTACGTGGTCAACGGGGTGGTCGTGCGGAACTGCTCGGAGTACTTCCATCTCGACAACAGCGCCTGCAATCTTGCGTCGATCAACCTGTTGAAGTACCTCGGCGACGACGGAGCGTTCGACGTGGGGGCGTTCACGCACACCGTCGACGTGGTGTTCACCGCGCAGGAGATCCTCGTGGGCCGGGCCGACTACCCGACCGAGCAGATCGCCGAGACGACCCGTGCGTTCCGCCAGCTCGGCCTGGGCTTCGCCAACGTCGGCGCACTGCTGATGGCACTCGGCCTGCCCTACGACTCCGACGAGGGCCGGGCCTGGGCGGCTGAGATCACGTCGCTGATGACCGGTACCGCCTACGGCGCGAGCGCTCGGATCGCGTCACGGGTCGGCCCGTTCGAGGGGTACGCCGACAACGAGGAGCCGATGCTCCGCGTGCTGGAGATGCACCGCGACGCCAATCGCGTGATCGCAGCGGCCGAGGGCGTGCCCGCCGACCTCGTCGCCGCCAGCCGCCAGGCCTGGGATAACACGATCGAGGCGGCGCACCGCTACGGCGTGCGCAACAGCCAGGCCGTAGTCATCGCGCCGACTGGCACGATCGCCTTGGCCATGGACTGTGACACCACCGGCATCGAACCCGACCTCTCGCTCGTCAAGACCAAGAAGCTCGTCGGCGGTGGCACGATGTCGATCGTCAACCAGACCATCCCGCGAGCGCTGCGCCGGCTCGGCTACTCGCCAGACGAGGTCGACGACATCGTCACCTACGTCGACGAGCACCTGTCGATCGTTGGGGCCCCGCACCTCAAGCCCGAGCACCTGCCGGTGTTCGCCTGCTCGATGGGCGACAACACCATCCACCACACGGGCCACGTCCGGATGATGGCCGCCGTGCAGCCGGCCGTCAGCGGGGGCATTTCGAAAACCATCAACGTTCCCGAGCAGGTGACGGTCGACGAGATCGCCGATCTGCATCGGTTGAGCTGGGAGCTCGGATTGAAGTCGGTGGCGATCTACCGCGACAACTCCAAGGTGGGCCAGCCGCTGTCCACGTCGAAGCCGACCGTCGCCGACGTGACCGAGGCGGTCGAGGTCGGGCCGGACGGGATCGTGGAACGGATCATCGAGCGGGTCGTGCACCAGCCGGTGCGCCAGAAGCTCCCGCGGACGCGTCGGGGCAAGACGTTCGAGTTCCGGGTGGCCGACTGCAAGGGCTTCGCCACGATCGGCGAGTACGACAACGGCCAGCCCGGCGAGATCTTCCTCACCGTGTCGAAGCAGGGCTCGACCATGGCGGGGGTGATGGACGCCTTCGCCAAGTCGGTGAGCTACGGCCTCCAGTACGGCGTGCCGCTGCGGGCGTTCGTCGAGGCGTTCACCAACATGCGCTTCGAGCCGGCCGGCATGACCGACGACCCCGACCTGCGGTTCGCGTCGTCGATCATGGACTACCTGTTCCGCCGCCTGGCGCTCGAGTACATGACCTACGACGAGCGGGCCGAGCTCGGCATCTTCTCCGTGAACGAACGGCTCCAGCCGACCCTGCCAGGTGTCGAGGAAGCGATCACCGAGACCAGCCAGGGATCCGAGCTGCCACCCGACCCGAAGTCGGTGCCGTCGGCCGCCGAGCTGTCGACCCAAATGGAGCTCGGCCTCTCGGTGCCCACGCCCGAGGACAACACCGCTGCCCGCGGCATCGTGCGCCCGAACGACGCCCCGATGTGCATGCAGTGCGGCGTGGTGATGATGCGCGCCGGGAGCTGCTTCGCCTGCCCGAGCTGCGGCAACACGAGCGGCTGTAGCTGACCCCGTCGGGACCGGGCTGCAACTGCAGATTTCGATGCGCAGCTCCCCCCGACGATGTGCACGCGCTGAGGCTTCATCGAATCATCTGACCACGCCCGGCGGCCAGCTCACCGCGACCGAGCCGACAGTGGCGACGGTGCCGTCGAGTCGGCGGCCGTGATCAGCGGATGCGCAATAGGTCCGGCCGCGATCCATCTTCACCCGGGGCGGGTGGTCCTCTCGCGAGGCGGGGCTGTCTACAGTCTCGGCGTGTCCGACATCAGCATCATCTACGTGATCCTGGTGGCGGCGGTGGTCCTGTTCGTCACGCACGCCGTGGCGGTCGAGCTCGTGGCGATCGGGGTGTCGCTCGCGCTGCTCGCCACCGGGATCCTCGACGTGAACGAGGCCCTCGCCGGCTTCGGCGACCCCGTGGTGATCTTCATCGCGTCGTTGTTCGTGGTCAGCGAAGGCTTGGACGCGACGGGCGTGACGACGTGGGCCGGCCAGAAGCTGATGGGGTCGGCCGGCACCAGCCGTACCCGCCTGATCGTGCTGATGATGCTGCTCGTGGCCGGCCTGACCGCCCTCATCAGTGTCAATGGCGCCGTCGCAGCGCTGATCCCGGTGATCGTCGTCATCGCCCTGCGGCTCGGCCGGCCGCCCTCGCAGCTCCTCATGCCGCTGGCGTTCGCTGCCCACGCCGGCTCGATGCTGGCCCTCACCGGCACCCCGGTGAACATCATCGTCTCCGACGCGGCGCGCGCCGCGGGCGGCCACGGCTTCTCGTTCTTCTCGTTCACCATCGTCGGCGTCCCCCTCGTGATCGGCGTGATCGCCATCGCCGTGCTCTTCGGGGAGCGGCTGCTGCCACACCGTTCGGCCGACTTCCTGCCGCCGGATCTCAGCCAGTACGCCGCCGACATCAAGGCCCAGTACGCGATCGACCCGTCGCTCGGCCGGCTGCGGGTGACCGAGGGTTCACCGATCGTCGGCCAGCCGGCATCGAGCTTGCACGTCGGCGCGAGTGGCGAGGAAGGCACTGGCGTTTCGATCGTGGCGGTGCAGCCAGCCGACGGAGTCGCTCCCGGGAGGCCGAACGACCCGCTGCAGGTGGACGATCTCGTCGTCGTTCGAGGCCCGTCGGAGGACGTGGAGCGCTTCGCTGCCGAGCACGGGTTGGCCCGCGACGCCGGCCCGTCGGTACCGACCACCCCGCACCTGTCCGCCCGCTACGGCCTCGCCGAGGTGGTCGTCGCGCCGCGCTCGCAGCTGACCGGCACGAGTGTGTTTCCCGGCATGGTGACGCCGAGCGGCGAGCTCGTGGTGTTGGCGATCCAGCGCAACGGCTACGACCTCGGCCCGGAGCCGGCGACGCTGGCGGCGGGCGACGTGCTCATCGTGCAGGGGACGTGGGAGGCGATCGAGGACAACACGGCCGACCGCGACGTGTTGCTCGTCGACTCGCCCGACATCATCCGCCGCCAAGCTGTGCCGTTCGGCCATCGGGCTCCGATCGCTGTCGGTGTGATGGCAGCCATGGTGCTCTTGCTGGCGACCGGCATCGTGGCGCCGGCCGTGGCCGGACTGCTCGCCGCGTCGGCGATGATCCTGCTTCGGGTCCTCAAGCCGCAACAGGCCTACCGGGCGATCTCGTGGACGACCGTGATCTTGGTCGGCGGCATGATCCCGCTCTCGGTGGCGATGCAGACGACCGGCGCTGCCGAGCAGCTCGCCGACGGCCTGATCGAGATCGTCGGCGACGGCAGCCCGTACCTCCTGCTCGCCGGGCTCTTCCTCCTCACGTGCGTGCTCGGCCAGCTCATCAGCAACACCGCGACCGCCCTCGTCCTCGTCCCGATCGCGGTCTCCGCCGCGGCGGAGACCGGCGTGTCGGAGCGCCCGCTCCTGATCGGGGTCGGCGTTGCCGCGGCGGCGTCGTTCCTGACGCCGGTCGCAACGCCGGCCAACCTGATGGTGATGGGGCCGGGCGCCTACCGTTTCGGCGACTACTGGAAGCTGGGCATCGTGATGATGACCTGGTTCTTCATCGTCGTGATGTCGATCGTGCCGCTCGTGTGGCGGTTCTGATGGCGCGGCGATGGTGGGCGGGATGACGATTCCCGACGTGTCTTGCGAAACGACCTAGATTCCGGACCGATGATCGTGATGGAGGGTCCATGACCGGCGACGACGAGGACGCCGGGAGCGAGGCGCAGCCCGAGACCGCCACTGGTGGCGGGTTCCTCGGAATGATCGAGCGGGTCGGCAACAGGGTGCCGAACCCGACGATCATGTTCCTCTACCTCATCGCCGGGCTGATGGTGCTGTCGGCGATCCTCGCCGCGTTCGACATCGCGGTCACCGAAGACGTGGCCGTGCCGACACCGATCGCGGTGCTCGAAGACATCCGCGAGGCACTCGGCGGATCGGTCGTGCCGTACGACGTGACGACCAACCAGATCGTCGAGATCCCCGAGTACCAGATCGTCGAACAGACCTTCGAGGTCCGCAGCCTGCTGTCGGTCGACGGTCTCCGGTTCGTCTTCTCCACCTTCGTGTCGAACTTCGCCGCGTTCAGCGTCGTCGCGGTCACGCTGGTGGCGATGGCCGGAGTCGGCGTCGCCGAGCAGGCCGGGATGATGGGCGCGCTGATCCGCAAGATCGTCAAGGTCGCTCCGCCGAGTGCGCTCGCCTACATCCTCATCCTGGTCGGCGTGATCTCGAGTGTGGCCTCCGATGCCGGCTACCTGATCCTCATCCCACTCGGTGCCGCCGCGTTCCTCAGCGTCGGCCGTCACCCACTCGCCGGCATGGCAGCCGCGTTCGCCGGTGTGGGGGCGATCTTCGGCGTCAACCTGCTGATCACCCCGGTCGACAGCATGGTCACCGAGATCTCGAACGAGGCGATCGCGCTCGCCGGTGGCGAAGCGATCAACATCACGGCCAACTTCTACTTCGCCATCGTCTCGTCGCTGGTGCTCGCGGGAGTCGCCGCCTTCGTCACGGCGCGGATCATCGAGCCCCGGCTCGGCCCGTATGTCCCTGCCTCCGACCTGGCCGTGGTCGGCGCCGTCCCGGCGATGACGGAGGAACCGCACGCCGACGAGGTCGACGAGGCGGGCGAGGCGAGGGGGTTGCGGTTGGCGCTCTACGCGCTGATCGGTTGCGTGATCGCGATCGTGCTGCTCACCGCACCATCGGGGGCGCCGCTGCGCGATCCTGACACCGGAGCGATCATCGGCGCCACGCCGTTCATGGATTCGCTGATCTTCCTGATCGCCCTGATCTTCCTGATCTGCGGCATCTGCTACGGCATCGGTGCCAAGACGATCTCCAACGCCGACGACGTGGTCGCGGCCATCACCACGACGTTCGCCTCGCTCGGCGGGCTGATCCTGATGTTCCTGATGATCGCCGAGTTCATCGCCTTCTTCAACTACACGAACCTGCCCCGGGTGATCGCCGTCGAGATGGCCCAGCTGCTCGAGCGGGTCGACGTGCCCGCCCTGCTGTTGCTGATCCTGATGATCCTCGTGATCGCCGTGCTCGACTTCATCCTCCCCGGCGTGGTGCCGAAGTGGGCGATCTTCGCGCCGGTGTTCATCCCGATCTTCGCCCGTCTCGACGTGGCGCCCCAGACCGTGCTCGCGGCCTACCGGGTGGGCGATTCGCCCACCAACGTGCTCACCCCGTTGATGGTGTACTTCCCGTTCATCGTCACCATCGCCCGCCGGTACGACAAGAACGCCGGCATCGGCACGCTGATCGCGCTGATGATCCCGTACGCCGCGTTCATCCTCATCGCCTGGATCATCCTGTTCGCCGCCTGGTTCCTGCTCGGCATCCCGCTCGGCCCCGACTCACCCGTCCAGCTCTAGTCCGAGCACCACCCGTCAAATCGAAGGAGCACCATCATGCGGCTCGACGTACGCGACGCAGACATCATCACCGAGGCGGCCGACGTCGCCATCCTGCTGTGCGCCGGCACCGGCGGCCTTCCCGACGGCCTGGGCGGCTCCTTCGAGACCGATGACTTCGCCGCCGACCCCAACCAGACCGTCGTCGTCTATCCGGGCGGAGACGGCGGCCCGAAGCGGGTCGTCCTCGTCGGCCTCGGCACCGGCGCGCTGACGGCCGAGTCGATCCGCCAGGGCGCGGCCACTGGCATCCGGGAGGCTCGCCGCTTCCGTCCCGGTGCCGTCACTGTCGGTCTCGCGGGGGTGTCGATCGGCGATGGGCTCGATGCGGTGTCGCTCGGTGAGGCCCTGGCGATCGGCTTGGAGCTCGGCGCCTACCGGTTCCTCGAGCACCGCACAGGGCTGTCCGACGCGGAGCAGTTCGAGATCGACGCCGTGACGATCCTCACCGCATCGGCGATCGGCGACGGTCTGGAATCGGGCCAGGTGGTCGCGTCCGGAGTCACGTTCGCCCGCGACCTGGTCAACACCCCACCCGAGTTCAAGACGCCGCCGAAGCTCGCCGACCGTGCCGTCGAGCTGGGGGAGCGCAGTTCGGGCGTCACCGTCACGGTGCTCGACGAGACCGAGCTGGAGGCGCAGGGCTTCGGCGGGGTGCTGGCGGTCGGGAAGGCCTCCGACAGCCCGCCACGCTTCATCATCATGGAGTACGGAGCGGAGCTCACCGACGTGCCGACGGTGTGCCTGGTCGGCAAGGGGCTCACGTTCGACTCCGGTGGTCTGAACATCAAGCCCGAAGACGGCATGTTGAACATGAAGAACGACATGGGCGGCTCGGCCGCAGTGTTCGGCACGATGCAGGTAGCGGCCGAACTGCAACTGCCGGTGCACCTCGTCGGCCTCGTGCCGTCGGCCGAGAACATGATCAGCGGTCGGTCGTACCGGCCCGGCGACATCATCACGACGCTCAGCGGCAAGACGATCGAGGTGCTCAACACCGACGCGGAGGGCCGGATCATCCTGTCCGACGGGCTGTTCTACGCCCAGCGCTACGAGCCCGACGCCATCGTCGAGCTGTCGACACTGACCGGCGCGGTGATCGTCGCCCTCGGCAGCTTCGCCACCGGGGTGATGGCGACCGACCAGCCGCTCGCCGACCGCATCCTCGCGGCCGCCGAGCAGTCCGGCGACCGGGCGTGGCAGCTGCCGATGTGGCAGGACTACCACGACATGATCAAGGGCGAGGTCGGCGACCTGAAGAACCTCGGTGGGCGTCCGGCCGGTTCGATCACGGCCGGCGCGTTCCTCTCGGCGTTCGTCGGTGACTACCCGTTCGTGCACCTCGACATCGCCGGCACGGCCTGGCTCGACGCCCCGACCAAGCCCTACCAGTCCAAGGGCGGCACCGGCGCCGGCGTCCGCCTCGTCGTCGAATACCTCCGCACCCTCACCGCCTGACCACCTCCGGCCAGGGCGATGGCGATGTCGCGTCATCGGTGCACGACATCCACATCGCTCGGCGAATCGGGGCGCGCTTGCCGCGCCGCACCGAGTGTGCGAACATGTGTTCGATGACGTTCGAACAATCGACGCTGGCCGGGGTGGAGACGGCCGCGGACGCGCGGTCGCGGCGGGGACGCATCGAGGCGCAACGCACCGAGGCGACCATCCTGCACGCCGACCTCGACTCGTTCTACGCCTCGGTCGAACAGCGCGACGATCCGTCGCTGCGGGGCAAGCCGGTCACGGTGGGCGGTGGTGTGGTGCTGGCGGCGAGCTACGAGGCGAAGCGGTTCGGCGTGCGCGCACCGATGCCGGGCAGCGAGGCACGCCGGTTGTGCCCGAACTTGGTCGACGTCCCGCCCCGCTTCGACGCCTACCTCGAAGCGAGCAAGGCGGTGTATGCGATCTTCGACGACACGTCGCCGATCGTCGAACCGATGTCGATCGACGAGGCGTTCATCGACGTCGCCGGGCTGTGGCGCATCGCCGGCACGCCGCGCGAGATCGCCGCCAGGCTCCGCGAGCGCGTCGCCGACGAGGTCGGTCTGCCGATCACGGTCGGCGTGGCGCGAACGAAGTTCCTCGCCAAGGTGGCGAGCGGCGTCGGCAAACCCGACGGGCTCCTCGTCGTCGATCCCGACCGCGAGCTCGAGTTCCTCCACCAGCTCCCGGTCGAGCGGCTGTGGGGCGTCGGTGCCGTCACTGCGAGCAAGCTGAACGACCGCGGCATCTACACCGTCGGCGAGGTGGCGGCGATGGAGCAGGCCGCCCTGACGGCGATCGTCGGACGCAACACAGCGCGCCAGCTGGACGCGCTCGCCCACAATCGCGACCCTCGACGCGTCGAGGGTGGCCGGCGACGTCGCTCGATCGGATCGCAACAGGCGCTCGGCCGGCGACGTCGCTCGCGCGACGACATCGACGGCGTCGTGCAACGGCTGGTCGATCGGGTCACGTCGCGGATGCGCAAGGCCGAGCGCGTCGGCCGCACGATCACCCTGCGCTTCCGGTTCGACGACTTCACGAGGGCGAGCCGGGCCCACTCGCTGGCCGATGCGACCTCGTCCACCGCGGTCGTGTTGGCCACCGCGCGGGCGGTGCTCGACGCCAACTGGTCGTTGGTCGAGGCGCGTGGCATCACCCTGTTGGGGCTGTCGGTCGGCAACCTCCACGACGAAGATGCCGTGCAGCTCACGCTGCCGTTCGAGCGTGCCGCGGCCGATGCGCTCGACACGATCGTCGATTCGGTGCGGCACCGGTTCGGCGGCTCGTCCCTGGTCCGGGCGACGTCGTTGCGCGCCGATCCGGGCTGGTCGATGCCGATGCTTCCTGATTGAGGTGGTCGTTCAGGCCCGGTGGGGCGAGGTCCATTCGACGGGATCGTTCCAGCGGTCGATCGTGCGGTTCTCTCGCTCCCAACCGAGGATCGACAACGACGTCGTGTCGAGCGTGAATCGGCGGCCGGCGGCCGGTGGCAGGTCGATCCAGCGGGCGGCCAGGATGCGCAGGAAGTGTGAATGGGACACGAGCGCGGTGGGCCCGTCGAGCGCGGCGACGTGTTCGATCACCCGGTCGGCGCGGGCGCCGACGTCGTCGATCGACTCACCCCCGGTCATCGGATGGGTCCACACCGACCAGCCGGGGGTGGATCGTCGGATCTCGTCGGTGGTGCGGCCCTCGTAGATGCCGTAGTCCCACTCCATCAAGTCGTCGTCGCGGTCGGGTTCCAGCCCGCCGAGCTGGGCGGTCTCCCACGCCCGCTGCAGCGGGCTGCACAAGCAGCGCTCGACGCCGAACGTGCGCAGTGCGCCGGCGATCGCCCGGGCGTCGTCGCGGCCGCTGTCGGTGAGCGGGACGTCGCTGCGCCCGGTGTGCTTACGCTCGACACTCCATGCCGTCTCGCCGTGACGGACGAGAACGATTCGGCCGGCCATTGCGGTCAGGTGGGTGACGTGGTCGGGCGGTACCGGTTGCTCCCGAGGTACGAGCCGATGTCGAGGATGAACCCGAACGCGACGAAGAACCACCCGATCGCGGACACGCCGCCGATCGGGGCGAAGGCCAGGACGTAGAAGAACGTCGTGTACGGCAGGAACAGCAGTCCGGCGAGCGGCAGGAGCCATTGATCGTCGAAGGCGATGCCGATGCGGTCGGTGAACAGCCAGGTGAGCAGCAGCGCGATCCGCGGGAAGGCTGATCCGAGCAGGAGAACGAGACAACCACAGGCCATCGCCCCAGCCTGCCAGGTCCGACCGGGCCACACCGCGACCGCCGCCCACCAATCGAACATGTGTGCGATGTCACTCCCGCTCGCTAGGGTCGACTTCGATGGCGATCTCATGTGCGTACTGCGGGGGCGAACACGCCGCGCCCGCGCAGGTACGGCAGTGCTGGATCGACGGCGGCCGGCCTGACGTGACCGCTGAGATCACCGACGCCGCCGGCGAGCCCGCCCACGCCCAGGTCGCCGAGCACCGCCCCGAGCCGCGTCCCACGGCGTCGCGCGCAGCTGCGCCGCGCCGGGTCGCGCCGCCGGCCCCCGTGCCGCGTGGTGTGGCTGCCGCTGTTCCAGGGCCCGAACAGCTTGGCCGGAACGCGGTCGTGGCCGCGGGCACCCGGGCACCGTCGCCCTGGGACCACTCCGCGGTCGTCTCGATCACGGCCTCCGTCATCGGCTCACCGGCCGAAACATGCGCGCAGCTCCGCCGGGCGAGTGCCTCCCGCGAGCGGGTGGTGATCGAAATCGCCCACGACGTCGCGTTCGAGCTTCACGATGTCCCCGCGTCCACGACCACGACTCCACCGTTCGAACTGGGGCCACGGTTCGCGTTCGAGCTCGACGAGCTGGCCCACCTCGTCTGGTCGAACGCGCTCGACCTTCGCGATCCGGCGCGCCCGATCTGGTCCGCTCTCGACCAGGCGATCGCAGCGGGCGCCAGCGTCGTGGCGCCCGGCGCGGCCGGCGACGTCGTGCTCCCCGACGGCGTCACCGCGTGGATCGACGGCGGGCCGATCCGCCATCACGATCCGATCGATGGCGTTGCTGTGCTCCACGCCATCTCGTTCGAGCACGGCTCGTTCGGCCTGCCGTCGCCCAACGAGTGCGGGGCCGACCTCGCACCCGACCAACTCGCGGCAGTCACCCATCCCGGCGGCGCCGCGCGCATCATCGCCCCCGCCGGCTCCGGCAAGACGCGCGTGCTCACCGAACGCGCCCGGCACCTGCTCGAGCGCTGGCGCGTGCCGGCGAGCGCGCTGAGCCTCGTCGCCTTCAACAAGCGCGCCCAGGAGGAGATGCGCGAGCGCACTCCCGACCTGCGCGGCCTGCACGTCCGCACACTGAACTCGATCGCGCTCGCGATCGTCAACGGCTCGGCGCCCTTTGCCTCCCAGCCACGCACGTGGCGCACGATCGACGAGCCCGACGTCCGGCGCATCATCGGCGACCTCGTGTCGTTCCCGAAGCGGCGCAACAGCGACCCGGTGGCGCCGTGGATCGAGGCGCTCAGCCTGATCCGGCTCGGCCTCGTGCCGCCCGAGGAGGCCGAGCAGCGGTACGACGGCGACGTCGAAGGCCTGGCGTCGGTCTGGCCTACCTACCGGGCCCGGCTCGAGCGGCAAGGCGTCGTCGACTTCGACGACCAGATCTACCGGGCGCTGCTCGTGCTGTTGTCCGACGCCGATGCCCGTCACGCCGCCCAGCGCGCCTGCCGCCTGATGCTCGTCGACGAGTTCCAGGACCTCACCCCAGCGCATCTCCTGCTCGTCCGTCTGCTTGCCGCCCCGGGCGGCGCCGTGTTCGGCGTCGGCGACGACGACCAGACGATCTATGGCTACAACGGCGCCGATCCGGCGTGGCTGATCGAGTTCGCCGACCTGTTCCCCGGAGCGGGGGAGCACCCCCTCGAGGTCAACTACCGGTGCCCAGCCGGCACCGTCGAGGTCGTCGATCGGCTGCTCCGGCACAACCGCCGTCGCGTTCGCAAGACGATCCGCGCCGCCTCCACCGATCCCGGCGGATGGTCGATCGATCGCGCCGTCGATCCGGTCGCGGCGAGTCTCCACGCGGTCGAGGGCGCGATCGCTGGTGGGGCCCGGCCGAACGAGGTGGCCGTGCTCGCCCGCGTCAACGCCACCTTGGCGCCGATCCAGGTCGCGCTCAGCGCCGCCGGCGTGCCGATCGCCGGTGGGATCGGCCTCGAATTCGCCGATCGCACCGCGGTGCGCAGCGTGCTCGCGTGGCTGCGACTGGCGACGGCCGAAAACCGTGGCGCCGGCCTGGCAGCTGACGATCTCCGCGAAGCGCTCCGCCGGCCATCACGCTCGTTCCATCCGCGCATCGGCGACTGGATCGCCGAGCAGCGGTCGGTCGTCGATCTGCACCGGCTCGCCGCCCGGTTGAACAACGAGCGCGACAGCGACCGGCTCGTCGAGTTCGCGTCCGACGTCCAGGACCTCCAGAAGATGGTCCGCAGCGGTGCGACGACGTCCGATGTCGTGATCCACCTCATCGACGAGATGGGCCTCGCCGGCTCTGTCGCCACCCTCGACGTGCACCGCAGGGGCATGAACCGGGCCGCTCAGGGCGACGATCTCACCGCGGTCCGCCAACTGGCGGCCCTGCACGACGAGGTGGCGAGCTTCGAGTCGTGGCTGCGCTCGCGCCTGGCGGTCAAGCGTTCTGCCGACGGCGTGCTGCTCGCCACCGTTCACCGGGTGAAGGGCCAGGAGTGGCCACACGTCGTGGTGCACTTCGCCGATCGTGAGCAGTATCCGCATCGGCTCGCCGAGGACGTCGAAGAGGAGCGGCGGCTGTTCCACGTCGCCATCACCCGGTGCCGAACGCACGCGACGATCGTCACGGGTCCCTCGCCCAGCCCGTTCGTCGAGGAACTGACCACCGAACCCTCGCCCGAGCGTGTCGTGTCGACGCATCGCCCCGACCAGCCGGTGGCGCGCCGAACCGCAGCGTCTGCGAGCTCCTCGGCCGACATCGCGGCGTCGCTCGACGAAGCCGGGCAGGCCCGTTTCGAGGTCCTCAAGGCCCTGCGCAACGAGCTGCGCGACGGCAAGCCGGCCTATGTGGTGTTCGACAACAAGACTCTGGTAGCCATCGCCCGCGCCATGCCGACGACCCGGACGGAGCTGGCCCGCATCCCCGGTGTCGGGCCGGCCAAGCTCGACCGTTATGGCGACGCCGTGCTCGCCGCGCTGGCCGCTGTGTGAGTTCGGCGTGAACAGCTCCGCTCGACCAACGCGTCTGCCTGCCGCGCGGTAGGTTGGGGCTCCGTGACTGACGTGGCCTACCTGCTCGATCGCCCGACATGGCGCGGTCGCATGCACACCTGGGCGTTCGTCGCCGCCGTCCCGGCGGGGCTGTTGTTGATCATCCTCGCCAGCGGCGCCGCGGCGATCGTGGCCGCGTCGATCTACACGGCGTCACTGCTGTTGCTGTTCGGCACCTCGGCGTCGTACCACCGGCTGGCGAAGTCCGTGCGCTCGAGGCAGATCATGCAACGCCTCGACCACTCGATGATCTACGTCCTCATCGCCGGCACGTACGTGCCGCTCTGCCTGGTGGGGATGCCACCGTCGTGGGGCATCCCGGTGCTGGCGGTCGTGTGTGCGTGCGGAGCGGTCGGCATGGTGATGAAACTCGCGTGTTTCCAGCGCGCCCAGTGGCTGTCGTACGCGTTGTACCCGGTCATGGGCTGGGTTGCTGTGGTGGCCGCGCCCGTGCTCGTCACCCACCTCACCGTGTTGCAGCTCGTCCTCATCGCCGCCGGCGGCATCGCGTACACCGTCGGGTTCCCCGTCCTCCTGGTGCGACGGCCCGACCCGTGGCCGACCGTGTTCGGCTACCACGAAGTGTGGCACCTGCTCACCGTCGTGGCGGCGGCGTTGCACTTCGCCGCTGTCAGCGACGTTCTGCTCGCCTGATCCGTCGCCGTCAGTTGACGGTCCAGGTCCCGTTCGAGCGCAGCAGGTCGGCCAGGCTGCCCGGCCCCTTGGCCTCGCTCGCCGCGACCACCTGCTCGGCCACGGCTGCCGCGTACTCCGGCCGATCGATGTCGCGGAACACCCCGAACGGGGTCGGCGAGGCGTCGTCGTTGCTCAGCCGGGCCAGCGCGAACGCCAGGGAGGGATCGGTGCGGTGCGCGTCGTGCACGAGGATGTCGGCCGGATCGACGTCGCTGCGCTCGACGAGCCGCAGCTGACCGTCGGTTCCCATCACCACCGCCCGCTGGGCCTCGGCACCGAACGTGACCGGCTCGCCGTGCACGAGGTTGATCATCATCTCGTCGCGCACCTGCTTCTTGGTGACGTTCTCGAACTGGCCGTCGTTGAACACGTTGCAGTTCTGGTAGATCTCGACGAACGACGTGCCACGGTGGGCGTGCGCCGCGCGGAACGTGTCGATCATGTGCTGACGATCGAGGTCGTGCGTGCGGGCGACGAAGCTCGCTTCGGCCCCGAGCGCGACCGCCAGCGGGTTGAACGGCGGGTCGATCGAGCCCATCGGGGTCGACTTCGACACCTTCCCGACCGGTGAGGTGGGGGAGTACTGACCCTTCGTCAGCCCATAGATGCGGTTGTTGAACAACAAGATGTTGAGGTTCACGTTCCGTCGCAGGGCGTGGATGAGGTGGTTGCCGCCGATCGACAGGCCGTCGCCGTCGCCGGTGATCACCCAGACGTCGAGGTCGGGCCGTGCCACTGCGACACCGGTCGCGATCGCCGGCGCGCGCCCGTGGATCGAGTGCATCCCGTAGGTGTTCATGTAGTACGGGAACCGGCTGGAGCACCCGATGCCCGAGAGGAACACGGTGTTCTCCGGGGCGGTGCCGAGCTCGGGCATGAGCGTCTGGACCGCGAGCAGGATGCCGTAGTCGCCACAGCCGGGGCACCAGCGGACCTCCTGGTCGCTGGTCCAGTCCTTCTTCGTGGTCACGGCGACCTGGGCGGTGCTCATGACTGACCTCCTTGCTGCGCGGTGGTGCGTTCGACTGCGAGCTCGTCGAGCGCGGTGTCGATTGCCGTTTCGATCTCGCGCGACTTGAACGGCAGGCCCTGCACCTTGCTCAACGACGTGGCGTCGACGAGGAACCGGGCCCGCAGGATGTTGCAGAGCTGGCCGGAGTTGAGCTCGGGCACGATGACCTTGCGGTACCGGCCGAGCACGGCGCCGAGATCGGCCGGCAGCGGGTTGAGGTGCATCAGGTGTGTCGACGCCACCTTGTGCCCGGCGCGCCGCCGTCGTTGCACGGCGGCGTCGATCGCCGCCCACGTCGAGCCCCAGCCGACCACCAGCACGTCGGCGTCGGCGTCGCCGCGGACCTCGATCGGGGGGATGTCGTTGGCGATCGCGGCGACCTTGGCGGCGCGCAGATGGACCATGCGTTCGTGGTTCTCCGGCGTGTAGTCGATGTGGCCCGTGCCGTCGGCCTTCTCCAACCCGCCGACCCGGTGCATGAGGCCCGGCGTGCCGGGGATCGCCCACGGGCGGGCCAAGGTTTCCTCGTCACGCAGGTACGGCCAGTACTCGGGGTTGCCGTCGGCGTCGATGTGGTTGAACTCGGTCGCGAAGGGCACGGAGATGTCGGGGAGGGACTCGAGGTCGGGCAGCTTCCACGGCTCGGAGCCGTTGGCCAGGTAACCGTCGGAGAGCAGGATCACCGGCGTGCGGTACTTGAGGGCGATGCGCACCGCTTCGATCGCCGCGGTGAAGCAGTGGGCCGGGCTGTACGAAGCGACCACGGGAAGCGGCGCCTCGCCGTGGCGGCCGTAGAGCGCGAGGTTGAGGTCGGACGCCTCGGTCTTCGTCGGCAGGCCGGTGGACGGACCGCCACGTTGGATGTCGACGATCAGCAACGGGAGCTCGACGGACACCGCGAGCGAGATCGTTTCGCTCTTCAGTGCCACGCCGGGACCGCTCGTGGTGGTGACGCCGAGGTGGCCGGCGAAGGCCGCTCCGAGCGCCATCCCGACCGCGGCGATCTCGTCTTCGGCCTGCACCGTGCGGATGCCGAAGTGCTTGTGCTTGGACAGCTCGTGGAGGATGTCGCTCGCCGGGGTGATGGGGTAGGAGCCGAGCGTGACCGGCAGCGCCGCGAGCTGGCCGGCGGCCACGATGCCCCAGGCGAGCGCAGTGTTGCCGGTGATGCTCGTGTATTCGCCGGGGTTCAGCCGGGCCGGGCGCACCTCGTAGCGATGGCCGACCGCTTCGGTGGTCTCGCCGAAGTTGTACCCGGCGAGGAACGAGGCTCGGTTGGCCGCTTGTACCTGCTCGTTCTTGGCGAAGCGCGACTGGATCCACTCGAGGGTTTCGTCGGTGGGCCGGGTGAACATCCACGACACGAGCCCGAGGGCGAAGAAGTTCTTCGACCGCTCCGCATCGCGGGGCTTGACGCCCAACGGGACGCAGACCTCCTTGGTGAGGCTCGTCATCGGTACCCGCAGCACGCGGTAGTTGGCGAGGCTGCCGTCGTCGAGCGGGTTGGCGTCGTAGCCCACCTTGGCGAGGTTCCGCTCGTCGAATGCGTCCTCGTTGACGATCACCGTGCCACCGGGTTCGAGCCGGTGGAGGTCGGCCATCAGCGCGGCGGGGTTCATCGCGACGAGGACGTTCGGTTCGTCGCCGGGCGTCGTGATGTCGTGATCGGCGATGTTGACCTGGAACGCCGACACCCCGTTGACCGTGCCGGCAGGGGCACGGATCTCGGCCGGGAAGTCGGGCATCGTCGACAGGTCGTTGCCGAACGACGCGCTCACGGACGTGAAGCGGTCGCCGGTGAGCTGCATACCGTCGCCGGAGTCACCGGCGAAGCGAACGACGAGATGGTCAAGGATGTGTCCGCCGTCGGCGGCATCCGACCGTTCGATCGTGTCGGTCATCTGAGTTGTTCTCCCCAGGGTTCTGGGCGATGCGTCCCCGACGATCGCCCGGTCGACCCCGGCACCGTTGCCGGAGCCTGTCGAGATTCACCGTAGCGGGCGCGTGGTGCATCCGGCGTGGCAGGCCGCGAATCTCCGGCGCGAATCTCCGGCGCGAGACTTTCGCGGTGCCCACTCTGTTCGACGATCTGGCGGCGGCCTCCGGCGCGGTTGCGGCGACGTCGAAGCGGAACGAGAAGGTGGCGGTGCTGGCCGGCGTGCTCCGTCGCCTCGATCCGATCGAGATCGGTCCGGCTGTCGCGTACCTGACGGGCGATCTGCCGACCGGCCGGATCGGCGTGGGCTGGGCCACGATGTCGAACGCGCGGACCGAGCCCGCCACGAGCCCGTCGTTGAGCGTGCTCGACGTCGACGACGCCCTCGGCCGGCTGGCCGCGCTGGGCGGCGCAGGCTCGGTCCGTGACCGGCGTGCCGTGTTGCAGTCGGTGTTCGAGCGGGCGACCGAACGCGAGCAGCAGTTCCTCGTGAGCATCCTCGGCGGAGAGCTCCGCCAGGGCGCACTCGACGGGGTGATGACCTCCGCGATCGCCGCTGCCGCCGGCGTCCCGGTCGCGTCGGTGCGACGTGCGGCGATGATGACCGGTGATCTGTTGACGGCCGCGAAGATCGCGCTCGTCGAGGGCCGCGCGGCACTCGATGCGTCGATGCTGGTGCCGAGCCGTCCCGTGTTGCCGATGCTTGCCAGCCCCTCGGCCGACGTGGCCGCCGCGCTCGAGGCGATCGGCCCGGCGTCGGTCGAGTGGAAGCTCGACGGCGCGCGCGTGCAGGCGCATCGCGCCGGGGGTGAGGTCCGGCTGTTCACGCGCAACCTCAACGAGGTCACCGATCGCCTCCCTGGCATCGTCGCCGACGTCGCCGCGATGCCGGGCGGTGATCTCGTCCTCGACGGCGAGGCGCTCGGCGTGCTCGACGACGGCACCCCGCAGCGCTTCCAGGACACGATGGGCGACTTCGGCGCCGATGCGATCGGTGGGCGGGGGAGCGGGATCCGTGCGTTCTTCTTCGACGTGCTGCACATCGGCGGATCCTCGGTCCTCGACGAGCCGCTGTCGGTGCGGCGCGAGCTGCTCGCCGCCACCGTTCCGTCGAGGTCCCGGCTCCCATCGATCGTCACCGGCGACGCAGTGGAGGCAGCGGCGTTCCTCGATGCGGCCATCGCCGCCGGGCATGAAGGCGTGATGGTCAAGGATCTCGAGCGTCCCTACGAGGCGGGCCGGCGCGGGTCGTCGTGGCGCAAGGTGAAGCCGGTGTACACCTTCGATCTCGTCGTGCTCGCCGTCGAGTGGGGTCACGGTCGCCGCCAGGGTTGGCTGTCGAACCTCCACCTCGGTGCCCGCTCGACCGAGGCGGGCGACACCGCCTCGTTCGTGATGGTGGGCAAGACGTTCAAGGGGCTCACCGACGAGCTGCTGAGGTGGCAGACCGAACGGTTCCTCGACCTCGAGATCGGTCGTGGCTCGGGGAGCGACAGCCACGTCGTGTACGTCCGCCCGGAGCAGGTCGTGGAGATCGCCATCGACGGGGTGCAGGTGTCGACGCGCTATCCCGGCGGGCTCGCGCTGCGCTTTGCCCGGGTGAAGCGCTACCGAGGCGACAAGCGGGCGGCCGACGCCGACACGATCGACGCCCTCCGCGCGCTCCTGCGGCCGGGCTCGTAGCATCGCGGCGATGCGAACGTCCCCCGAAGCGGCCCGCTCAGGAGTTCGGGTGGCCGGTGTCGGCGTGGCCGTGCTGGTGCTCGGTGCGCTGGGGGCGGCCGGCTGCAGCGACGACGAGCCCGAGGCACCGGTGCCGACACCGGTCGAGACGGTGGGCGCCGGCAGCGTGGCCGAAGCAGCAGGATCGACCGACACCACCGACTCCGTGGCGCCCGCGACCGAGCCGGCGGGAACCGGGCTGATCACGATCGACGGGCCGGCGACGGTCGATTCGAGCTTCAGCGGCGCCAACCCCGGCGGCGGATAAGGTCGGGCGCGCATGGCCATCTTGCGTTTCAGCTTCGGCACGATGGGCTCCGGCAAGAGCACACTGGCGCTGCAGATCCACCACAACCTGTCGAGCCGGCAGCTCTTCGGTCTGTTGCTGACCACCCTCGATCGGGAGGGCAAGCAGGTCACGAGCCGGCTCGGAGTGGCCGCACCGGCCATCGACGTGAGCCCCGACCTCGACCTGTACGCGCTGGCCGTGCGGCAGTGGCCGATCCATTACCTGGTGTGCGACGAGGTGCAGTTCTACACCGTCGAGCAGTGCGACCAGCTGGCCCGGGTGGTCGACGACCTCGAGGTCGACGTGTACGCGTTCGGCCTGCTCACCGATTTCCGCGGCGAGCTGTTCGAGGGCACGCGGCGGATGCTCGAGATCGCCGACGAGCACTCCCCGCTCCAGGTCGAGGCGCGGTGCTGGTGCGGCGCTCGCGCCACCCACAACGCCCGCGTCGTCAACGGTGCGATGGTGTACGAGGGCGAGACCGTCGTCGTCGGCGACACCAACGAGCAGAACGAGCGCCTCTTCGGCGACACCGTCCGTTACGAGCTCGTCTGCCGCACCCACTTCCGCACCGGCAACCTCGGCTCCTAACCTGCAACGCAGGGGTCAGGCACCACCGTTGCAGGTTCAGTCCCAGGCGCAGGGCATGCGCTTGATGCCGTTGATGAACGCGCTCTGGAGGTAGGCGGGCTCGCCGGTGATCCGCAGCGACGGGAGTCGTCGGCGGATCTCGTCGAACATCATCGTCATCTCGCGGCGGGCCAGGTTGGCGCCGAGGCAGAAGTGGGGGCCACCGGCACCGAAGCCGATCTGGTTCGGGTTGAGCGGCCGCGAGATGTCGAAGTCGAACGGGCGCTCGAACACACGCTCGTCGCGGTTGCCCGACGAGTACCACATGACGACCTTCTGGCCTTCCCGGATCGGCTGGCCGGCGATCTCGGTGTCGGCCGTGGCGGTACGGCGGAAGTGGATGACCGGAGTGCCCCAGCGGACGATCTCCTCCATCGCCGTGCGCGACAGCTCGTCGAAGTTGTCGTACAACTTGTCGCGCTGGTCCGAGTGCTCGGTGAGCGCCTTCATGCCATGGCTGATCGCATTGCGGGTCGTCTCGTTGCCGGCGACGACGAGCAGGATGAAGAACGACCCGAACTCCTGTGGGGTGAGCTGCTCGCCGTCGACCTCGGCGGCCATCATCACCGACGTGATGTCGTCGGTCGGGTTGGCGCGCCGGTCCTCGCCCAACGCCTGCGCGTACATGAACATCTCGAGGGCCTGACCCATCAGGTCCTCGTACGAGCCGACGAACTCGGGGTCGCCGACACCGAGGATCGTGTTGGTCCACTTGAAGACCTTGGCGTAGTCCTCCGGGGGGATGCCCATCATGTCGCAGATGATCTCGAGTGGCAGGGCGGCGGCGACGTTCTCGACGAAGTCGCACTCCTTGCCCGGGAACGTCGCGAGCAGCCGGTCGACGATCGTGGTCGCCTTGACCCGGACGAACTCCTCGACGCGGGCGACCTCTTTCGGGGTGAAGCCCTTCGACACGATCGAGCGGAGCCGGAAGTGCTTCGGATCGTCCATGTTGATCATCGATCCGAAGAACTCGTTCATCTCCTGGGGGAGATCGCCGATGTTCGACCCCCTGCCGGAGCAGAACAGCTGCGGGTTGCGGCTGACGTGCCAGATGTCCTCGTGGCGGGCGAGTGCGAAGTAGCCAGGACCCGGTGGGAACGGGCTGTCTTCGATCACGGCTTCGTCGAAGAAGCGCAGGCCGTCCATGTCGCGCAGCGCCTTGAACGCGCCGTCGCGGTAGTCGCGCGGCCCGGCCCAGAACTCGATGTCGGACAGGTCGAACTCGTCGACGGCCACTTGGGAAAGTGTCATGGCGCGACTGTAGAACGCCGTTGCATCCCATGCCGTGTCGTGTCGTGCCGGCGAGGGCCGCTTGGGCGTGCCCGGCGGGCGATCGGTACTCTGACGTCATGACCGAAGCAGTGATCGTCGCGACCGCCCGCAGCCCGATCGGGCGTGCCTCGAAGGGGTCGCTCGTCGATCTGCGCCCCGACGACATGTCGGCCCAGATCGTCAGGGCGCTCATGGCCAAGGTGCCCGCGGTCCAGGCCTCCGATGTCGAGGACCTGATCATGGGCTGTGGCCAACCGGCGGGCGAGGCCGGGTTCAACATCGGCCGCATCGTCGCCGGGCTCGCCGGCCTCGACGACGTGCCGGGCGTGACCGTCAATCGCTACTGCTCCTCCAGCCTGCAGACGATCCGCATGGCCGCCCACGCGATCAAGGCCGGCGAAGGCGACTGCTTCATCGCCGCCGGCGTCGAGGCGGTCAGCCGGTACGGCAGCGGCGCCAGCGACACCGCACCGAACCCGATCTTCAGGGCGCCTGGTGAGCGGACGAAGGTACGGGCCCAGGGCGGTCAGCCGGCCTGGACACCGCCTGAGGGTCTGCCCGACTTCTACATCGCGATGGGTCAGACGGCCGAGAACGTACGCGAGGTGGAGAACGTGTCACGCGAGGACATGGACCACTGGGGCGCGCTCAGCCAGCAGCGGGCCGTCGCCGCCCAGGAGAACGGTTTCTTCGAGGACGAGATCATCCCGCTGACGCTGCCCGACGGCACCGTCGTGTCGAAGGACGACGGGCCCCGCGCCGGCACCACGGCCGAGGGGCTCGCCGGGCTGAAGCCGGTGTTCCGTCCCGACGGCCAGATCACCGCCGGCAACGCCTGCCCGCTCAACGACGGCGCGGCGGCGGTGCTGGTGATGAGCGACACGAAGGCCAAGGCGCTCGGCCTCACGCCGCTCGCCCGCATCGTCGCGTCGGGCGTCACCGGCCTCAACCCGGAGATCATGGGGCTCGGGCCGATCGAGGCCTGCCGCCAGGCGATGAAGCGTGCCGGCATGACGATCGACGACATCGACCTCGTCGAGATCAACGAGGCGTTCGCCGCTCAGGTGATCCCGTCGGCCCGCCACCTCGGCATCCCCGAGGACAAGCTCAACATCAACGGTGGGGCGATCGCCCTGGGCCACCCGTTCGGCATGACCGGCGCCCGCATCATGACCACGCTGATCCACAACCTCCAGACCGAGGACAAGACGTTCGGCATGGAGTCGATGTGCGTGGGTGGTGGCCAGGGCATGGCCATGATCGTCGAACGCCTCAGCTGAACGCGCCGCTCGGCTACCAGGGGTACGGAGAGTTCGAGCAGTATCGGTCGGCCGTTCCGCCAGCCGGAGTGGCCGGGCCGAAGTTCATCTTCCAGCAGGTGCCGGAGGGTCGCGCACCCGGCAAGAACCGGCTCCACATCGACATCGAGGTCGGCGACGACCTGCTCGCGGAATGCGCGCGGCTGACCGTCCTCCGAGCCAGTCCAGCAGCCGTCAATCATCTGCTGTCGGTCGCCGCCGGAGCTGCTTACGTCGCCCTGCCTGCCGTTTGGTGTCGAGGCGCCGGAGGGTCGACGACCTGCTCGGTCGGGTCGGCCGCCGCGGCGGGTCGACGCGCAGGGCGGCGGCGAGCTTGTCGCCCAGTCGCGCGAGCGCCAGCTCACGGTTGCGGGTCTGGGAGCGGGAGTCGGAGGCTCCGGCGCTGACGATGGGGCCGAGCTTGCCGGCGATCCGCTCGCGCTGCGCCTCGCTGAGCGACGGGCTCGCGGCGACATCGAAGGTCAGCTCGACGCGAGTCTGGGAGCGGTTCGCGTGCTGGCCGCCGGGGCCGCCGCTGGTGTCGTAGCGAACAGCGATCTCCTCGAGCGGGATGCGCACCGCCGCACTCACCCTCAACGCCTCGCGCTCGACCCGGTCGCTCACGGGTTCACACTACGAGTTCGTCGGAGATGCCGTCCGGAGGCTCGTGTCGCCGGCCAACGGCGAGCGACGAGCTGGTCCTGCTCTCGTCCGCCGTCGACGCGATGACGCGCGACCGGGGCTGGGCGGGGATCGCTGTCACAGCCCCTCACTACGCTGGGTCGAGCGAGCTCGACCGCACCCCTCGCCAACCGGGTGGTCCAAGAAGTCCAGAAACGACTTGGAGGCTCGCATGGCTGCCTACACCAATCCCATCCCGCCCGGGCTGCGCTTGTCGCACGACCTGAACGACGCCCTGACCACCTGGTCCACGAGTCAGCGGACCGTCATCGGCCTCGCCGCCGACTTCGCCGACTCCGGCGAGTGGATGGCCACCGGTGCCGTGTCGGCGGCGCACTGGATCGCCGGCGTCGCCGACATCGAGGTGTGCACAGCGAGGGAGTGGATCCGCGTCGGTCGGCGACTGCGCGTGCTGCTCCTGATCGCCGACCTGTTCGAGGCCGACGAGCTCTCGTACAGCAAGGTGCGCGCCCTGTCGCGCGTCGCCACGCCCGACAACGAGCGGCAGCTCGCCGCGATCGCGGTCGACGTGCCCGCGGGCGCGCTCCCGCGGGCGATCGCGGCCTGGCTGAACCGCACGGGCGACGACGCCGCGCTGGAGCGTCACCAGCGCGAGCAGCGCTCGGTCACGTGGCGGACCGAGCCCGACGGCATGGTCACCTTCACCGCCCGGCTCCCGCCGCTCGATGCCGGCGTGCTGATCAGCCGGCTCACCGCGCAGGTGATGAGCACCCGGCCGAGCGGAACGCCCATCGAGCAGTGGCCGCGCCTCAACGCCAGCGCCAAGCGGCGCCATCCGAGCACCCGCCAGAAGCGGGTGGTGACAGAGC
>CAZYWK010000017.1:42562-44714 GCA_964651825.1 uncultured Ilumatobacteraceae bacterium
CACGACCAGGCAGCGGTGGCGTGACGGTGCGACGTATGACGATCTATGATCGATGTATGACGATGCTCAGCTTCCGCGTCGACGACACCGACGCCGAGGCGATCCAGCGTTGGGCCGACGAGCTCGGCGTCGACCGATCGGCGCTGCTGCGCGACGCGATCCGGCTCCACCTGAACCGACTCGCGTCGGAACACGACGTCGAGAAGTGGGAGGAGACGCCGCTCAGCGAGGGCGAGTCGGCGCTGGCGGCGATCGCCGACTGGGGTCCGGCCGAGGACTGGGAGGACTGGGCAGATGCAGCGGGGTGAGATCTGGTTCGCGGCCACGCCGGGCGGCGACCGACCGGTTCTGGTGCTCACTCGCGACCCGGTCGCCGATCGGATCGGTTCGGTGGTGGTCGCTGCGCTCACCCGCATCGAGCGCGGGGTGGTGTCGGAGCTCCGACTCACCGCGGCCGACGGTGTGCCCACCGACTGCGTCGTCAACTTCGACAACGTCCACACCATCGCCCGCACCACCTTCCGCCGGAGGGTGACCATGCTCCCGCCCGGCCGCATGGCCGAGGCTTGCCGAACCCTCCGAGCCGCCACCGGCTGCTGAGGTGGGGCGTCGAGCGCGTTCAGCCGCGAGATGCGAGGTCGGCTTGGTACTTGGCGGTGACGTCTTCCACTGCTTGCAGGTGTGCCGCTGCCATCTCCGGCCTTGACGCCCGTGCCCGATCCTTCGCGTCGAGGGTGCTGTACGCCTGTCCCTGGAACTGGGGGAACACGTGCTGGGCGATCAGCTCGAAGCTTCGCTGTGTCGCTTCGGGGTTGGCCCATTCGTGGGCGAGCAGCAGGTAGCAGCCGAAGCCGCCGTTCGACTGCTTCTGCAATCGCTCGATCTGGCTGACCGCGTCGTCGACCGTCCCGATCGAGCCGAGGCCGCTGTCGTTGACGAAGTCGATCATCTCGCGGATGTTGTCGCCGCCGACCGCCATCTGCGGGAACGCGGCGACCGACTGGAAGTAGTGGAACCACTGCTCGATGCCGAACTCGACGTCCCGGTAGGCCTGTTCGCGGGTTTCGGCGATGTGCATCAGGCCGACGAGGCGCCACGCGTCGCGGTCGACCGTTGTTCCGAACGTCGCCGCCCGTTCCTCGACGACTCCCCAGTGCAGTGCCAGGGCATCGAATCCGGCGGCCTGGGTGGCTCCGATCGAGAGCAGTCCGATCCCGTAGCGGCCGGCGAGTTGCGGCCCGGCGGGTGACGCCACGGCGGCGACTGCGACGTCGAAGAGGGGGTTGGAGTAGGGGCGCAGGTGCAGGCGAGCGTCGCGGAGGTCCCAGCGGTCGTTCTGGAACGTGACCGGCTCGTCGCTGCGCAGGAGGCGCATGATGATGTCGGTTCCGTCCGCGAGCAACGCTCGCGTCTGGCTCTGGTCGAGGGCGATCATGGCCGCATCGGTGGGCAGCGAACCGGGACCGAGGCCGAGCATGAAGCGACCGCGTGTGAGGTGGTCGAGGAGGACGGCTCGCTCGGCGACCCACAACGGGTTGTGATAACTGACGCTGATCACACCGGTTCCGAGCTTGATGTGGCGAGTTCGTTCCGCCGCGACCGCGATGAAGATCTCTGGCGACGCAATGATCTCCGAACCGGCCGAGTGGTGCTCACCGATCCACGCTTCGTCCCAGCCGAGACGATCCAGGTGCTGAATCAGCTCGAGGTCCCGTTCGAGCGCCAAGGTGGGGTTCTCCCCAGCCGGATGAAACGGCGCCATGAAGATCCCGAACCGCAGACGGTCAGACATCACATCCCCCTCCTCCACATTGCTCAATGGTCACCGGTAGTAGCCGGTCACGTCGATGATGACGTGGGTGCTGCCGGTCTGGTCGCCGCAGAACACCTTCAACTGCCGGGTCGCATCCAGCTTGACGGTCGCACCGTTCGCCGCATCGAAACCGCCCGGCCAGTTGATCGTCGACGTGGTGAAGGCCGCCGCGTCACCGGGGACCACCGACAGGAAGTTCGGCCCGGTGGGACTCGCCACGGTGACGTTGATCGCGACCGCGACTGCCCCATCGGGCACGACATCGGGCGCGATGACCGCGCCGGCGGCGTCGCGGCCGTCCTTCACCGGCACGACACGGTTGGTGTTCGGGCCCATCAG
>CAZYWK010000017.1:44814-55683 GCA_964651825.1 uncultured Ilumatobacteraceae bacterium
GTCGGGGTGGCATCGGCGAGCGCGTCCGTGGCGAGCGCGCCGGTCATCATCCCTCCCAGTGCTGGGGCCGCCGACGCCACGTCTCCGAACAAGCCGGCGGCCACGACCCCGGCCCCCAGGCCCCCGAACACGGCCCGACGTGACACGCCACTGACAGCTGGTGCGTTCATGGTGTACCCCCACTGCGACAGGCGCAGAGCGCCCGGGTCGGGCGTCGATACCTGCCCGATGACACGCACCATTGAACACCTCCACAAGCACTGGGGCAAGGGTCACCACGTCGTCGTCCGCGCGCCGCGCGGTATCCGGAAGCGGGGGCGACCTCCATCGCGTCCGCGGCGTTGCTACGGTCGCTGCACGACATGGCGGGCGCCTGCTCACATGACACCAACGCATCGCACCACTCGCCCGTCACGGCCCACGGCGACACGTCGTCGCCAGCTGGCCGCCGCTGTTCTCGCGGCCGCCACGCTGACGTGCCTCGCACCCACGTCACACGTCGATGCCGGCTCGGTGTCGGCGCGTCGCACCTGCGCCACCGCGAGCGCCGCCAGCTACACCGTGGCGGCGGGCGATTCGTGGTTCGGCATCGCGACGGCGTTGGGCATCACCACCCGCGCACTGTTGGACGCGAACGGTGCCGCCGCGTCGGCAATGCTGTATCCGGGCGACGAACTGTGCCTTCCGAACGGTGTCGCGTCGCCCACGACCAGATCGTCGGGTGGCTGCGCGGCCAAACACGTGGTCGTGCGTGGGGACAGCTGGTTCGGGATCTCACGAGCGGTGGGCGTGTCGTTGAACGGTCTGCTGGAAGCGAACGACGCCACGGCGACGACCGTGATCCGGCCCGGCGCCGAGGTCTGCCTGCCCGCTGGGGCCACGCCGGCAACCACCGCGGCGGCCACCGCCCGTTCGTGCGTCAACGAACGCGTCGTGGCGGCCGGCGAGAGCTGGTACCTGATCTCCCGCTCGACCGGGGTGCCGATCGATGCGCTCGTCGCCGCGAACGACGCAAGTCGGTCGTCGTTGATCTACCCGGGCCAGCGCCTGTGCCTGCCAGAGGTCGGATTCGGCCGCGACCTTCCGAGCGTGGTGCTCGATGCCGCGCCCGTTCGTGGCGCGTGCCGGTTCGCAAACTCGTGGCAGGCGACCCGCGGGGGCAGCCGGTTCCATGCCGGCGTCGACCTCATCTCGCCCGCTGGGACTCCGGTGGTGGCCGCAGCAAACGGCACCCTGACCCGCCAGACGACGGGCGGGGCGAACTCGGGGAATGCCTGGTGGCTCACGACGTCCACGGGGACGTACTTCTTCTACGCCCACCTCGCGAGTTTCGCGAACGGGTTGTCGGTCGGTTCGCGCGTGCAGGCCGGCGACGTGATCGGGTACGTCGGCTCGACCGGCAACGCGGTGTCACCGCACCTGCACTTCGAGATCCATCCATACGGTGGCGGGGCGGTCAACCCGTACTCGGCGATCTGGATGGTCGGCGGATGCAACTACGACCGCCGGTTCGAGCAGACGCCGCTGTCCTGAGCGTCGCGGTTCGACAGGCGCCTCGCGGCGTCGACGATCTGATCGTGGCTGACGAGCACCAGGTTGGCGGCGTCGCCGAGCGGCACGAACGAGTCGAGCGCGGCGACCCGCTCGATCGCGCCGCGGTAGCCGGCCTCGACCAGTCCGGTCACGATCCCCTCGCCCACGCCACCGGAATGGCGCGTCTCGTCGACGACCAGCACCCGGCCGGTCTGTTCGGCGTGGGCGAGCACCTGCTCGATCGGCAACGGCGCGAGCCACCGCAGATCGAAGACCCGGCACGCGATGCCTTCGGCGGCCAGTTGGTGGGCCGCTCGCAATGACATCGCCAGACCGTTCGCCCAGCTCACGATCAACACGTCGTCGCCCTCACGAACCAGACGCCCCTCGCCGATCGGGACGTGCTCGGCCGCCCACCGCTCGGGTGCGGCGTACGGGGCGGTCCAGCGCCCATCGCCGGGTTCCGAGAGGTCGCGGGTGTGGTAGAGCGCGATCGGCTCGAGGAAGGCGCAGACCGTGCCGTCGCCGGCCGCCGCGGCGATGCAGCTGCGCAGCATGGGCGCCGCGTCGGACGGGTGGCCGGGGCTGGCGATCACAAGGCCGGGGATGTCGCGCAGCACGGCCACCGAGTTGTCGTTGTGGAAGTGCCCGCCGAATCCCTTCTGGTAGCCGTAGCCGGCGATCCGCACGACGAGCGGGTTGCGGTACTGCCCGCTGGAGAAGAACGACAGGCTGGCGGCCTCGCCGCGCAGTTGATCCTCGGCATTGTGCAGGTACGCGAGGTATTGGATCTCCGGGATCGGCAGCATCCCCGACAACCCTGCACCGAGGGCGAGTCCGAGGATCGACTGCTCGTCGAGCAGCGAGTCGAAGACCCGCGCCGCGCCGAACCGCTTCTGCAGCCCGCGGGTCACTCCGTACACGCCACCCTTCACCCCGACGTCCTCGCCGAACACGAGCGCATTGGGCGTGGCGGCCAGCACGTCGACGAGCGTGCGGTTGATCGTCTCCGCGAGCGTCAGTGGGCCGCCGTGTTCGGGCAGTGCTCCGTCGAAGGCTGCCTCGCGTCCCGTGGCCGTGCCCGGATGGGAGGCGATCGCCGCCACGTGGTCAGGGCGACGCGGCGACAACGTCCGTACCACGTCGTCGGCGTTGTCGAACGTGGGGGCGTGGGTCATCTCGAGCGCCAACGAGCGCACCGACGCGCGCACCGCCAGGTAGCGGTCGATCAGTTCGTCGGGAGTCGCCAGACCGTTGGCCACCATCGCCCTGGCCGTGCCGAGGATCGGGTCACGGGGGTGGTCGTCACGGATCGCCGCCGCCGATCGATAGCTCGATTCGACGTCGGTTCCGGCGTGGCCCATGAAGCGCACGGTGCGCAGGTGCAGGAACGCCGGCCGGCCGGTGCCTCGAACGTGCGCGGCGACTTGCTCGGTGGTGGCGTAGACCGCCTGCGGATCCGCCCCGTCGACCTGGATGTAGCGCAGCCCGGGCCGGTGGGCGAACGACGCCTCGATCCAGCCGGCCGGTGTCGGGACGCTGATCCCGAGACCGTTGTCCTCGCACACCAGCAGCAGCGGGACCGGCAGCCCGGTGTGCGCCACGTAGCACGCGGCGTTGATTGCCCCCTGGGCGGTGGAGTGGTTGGCGCTGGCATCACCGAAGGAGCACACGGCGAGCGCGTCGGCCGGCCACGGGGTCGTCAACTCGAGCCGGCGTGCCCGACCGATCGCGAATGCCACGCCGAGCGCCCGTGGCAGGTGGGAGGCGATCGTGGACGTCTGTGGGATCACCCCGAGGGCGTGGTGGCCGAACACCTTGTGGCGACCCCCGGAGATCGGATCCTCGGTGAGCGCCAGCATCCCGGCCAAGACATCGCGAACCGCCTGGTGGCCCGGTCGCTGCTGGGCGCGGGCGCAGTAGAACCCGCCCGAGCGGTAGTGCAGCAGGGCAGGGTCGGTCAGTCGGAGCGCAGCCGCCACCGCGGCGTTCCCTTCGTGACCACTCGAGCCGATCGTGTAGTAGCCGTGCCCCTGGGCGCGTAGCCAGCGGGCGGTGTGGTCGAGCACTCGGCTCTCGACCTGCGCGGTGAAGATGCTCGCCAACGGCGCCGCGGCCGCGGCCGTCACTGTCGTCGGGGTGTCGAGCGCAGCGATCGCGCTGAGCAGCGACCGTTCGAGTTCGTGGAGGTCGTCGGGCAACAGGGCGCCGGTCACACCAGGATCGTAGGAGCGGCGACGCCGTCGTAGTACCCAGTCGCGGCGTCACGAATCCTCACCGGTACTCCGGCACATCATCCGGTCGGCGGAGGCGTCGCCAACAGTTCGCCGTGCACGACGGCGAACCAACCATCCGGGTCGCGGGACCACTCGTGCCAGGCGTCGCCGATCTCGTCGAGCTCCGCTTGCGTCGCCAGCCCGTCGCGAACCAGTTGCTCGGACAGCGGAGAGTCGGTCGAACGTTCGGCCCAGGTCTCGGCCCACCACGTGCGACTCTCGGGCTCGGCGAAGCACCACACCGATGCCGTCGGCCGGAGATCGGCGAAGCCAGCCGCTCGGGCCCACGCGATCAGCCGGCGCCCGGCGTCGGGCTCGCCCCCGTTGGCCCGCGCGGCGGCGCGGTACAGCTCCCGCCAGCGATCCAGGCGCGGGTCGAGCGGCCACCAGCTCATCGCCGCGTAGTCGGCATCACGGATGGCGACGGTGCCTCCGGGGCGACACACTCGACGCATCTCCCGCAACGCCGCGACCGGGTCCGCCAGATGCTGGAGCACCTGATGGGCGTGCACGACGTCGAACCGGTCGTCCTCGAAGTTCAACTCGTACGCGTCACCGACGGCGAAGGTCACCTCGACCCCTGCGCTCGTCGCCGACTGCCTCGCCACCTCGATGGCAGAAGCGGCACCGTCGAGGCCAACCGCATGGCCGGCCCCGACGATGCGGGCCAGATCGATCGTGATGGTGCCCGGTCCGCAACCGACGTCGAGCACATCGAGGCCCGGGCGCAACTGCGGCAGCAGATACGCCGCCGAGTTCTCCGCGGTGCGCCATCCGTGTGAGCGCAGCACACTCGCCGGGTGTCCGTGGGTGTACCTCTCACTCACCATCCCGTCAGCATCGCACCTGATGCGTCGCTCGCCAGCTCACGTGGAGATGAACACCGGCTACGACATCGACGCGAGCTCGGCGAGCAGCTCCTCCAATTGCTCGAGTGTTTCGTGCAGCGCGTCCGCCGCGCCGCCACCTTCGGCCTCGAGCGCTTCCTTCGAGGGATAGAGCTCGCTCACGACGAGCAGCGTCTTGCCATCGGTCTCCGTCAGGGTGACGGTGGTGACCGAGCCGTTCTCGCCGCCTTCGTCGTTCGTCCAGACGATGCGTGATGGCGGTGTCACTTCGAGGTACCTGCCGAAGAAATCCATGCCATCGCCGAATCCGAGGCGGTACGTGCCACCGGTGCGTACATCCATCTCGCAGGAATGCAGCGTCATCCCCATCGACTTCGGCACCCACCAGCGCTTGAACAGCTCGGGCTTCGACCACGCCTCGAACACCAGGCGCGCCGGAGCGTCGAACGATCGCGTGACGACGACCTCGCGATCGGACTTTCGTTCCACCTTCGTCGCGTTCTTCGTGCGGGCGAGGTCACCTTGTCGTGTTTGGTCCATCTGACTTCTCCTCCTGTTTGAGTTCTTCGATGACCTGGTCGAGCTCGCCGAAGCGAGCGTCCCAGAGCTGGTGGTACCTCTCGATCCACGCCGTCACTTCCTCGAGACGGCGAGCACCGATTCGACAGGTCCGTACGCGGCCGACCTTTTCGGTGACGACGAGGCCCACTTCTTCGAGCACGCCGACGTGCTTCCGCATGCCCGTGAGGGTCATGTGGAAGCGGGCGGCGAGGTCCGTGATCGAGGCTTCCTCGCGGCCGAGCTGCTCGAGGACACCGCGTCGCGTGGAGTCCGACAGTGCTGCAAGAGAAGCATCGAGATGCGAAGACGCATACTGAACCATCAGGTTCAGTATTGCACGCGCCGGGACGGCCTGCAAGGCCGGGTCGAAATCGTGAACATTTGAACAGGGCGTGCATCGGCCACCGCATCGACGGAAGCCCGGTGGTAACCGATTCGCCGAGAGCGATGTTGGGGCCCGCACCGGGTGTCGTTCGGCCCGTTCCTCCAGACGACGAGCTCGCCCTGGGACCGGTCAATCGACGGGCAGGGTGATCGTGACCGTGGTGCCGGCACCGGGCGCGCTGACCACCTCGTAGGTGCCGCCGACCTCAGCGGCGAGATCACGGGAGTACTCGATGCCCGCGTGCCCGACATCGCCGTGACCGATGGTTGACGGATCGAAGCCGACGCCGTCGTCGCCGACGGTCACGCACACCGACGTGCTCGATGCCGTGACGGCGACTTCGATGGTTCCAGCCTGGGCGTGCTTGTGGCTGTTGAGCACCGCCGCCCGCGCCAGCCGGAACGCCAACGCCTCGATGGTGGGTGGGCTGCGGCGTGCCACATCGCCGGTTACCACCGTGCGCACCCCGGTGGGTGCGATGAACGCGTCGACGTAGTCCTCGAGCGTGGCCACCAACCCGTCGGTCGCCAGCGTCGGCGGGTGCAACGCGAACATCATGTGGCGCAGCCGATCGATCGCATCGTTCGTGAGGAGCAGGAGGTGTTGGATCTGGTCCTGGGCCGCCGCGTCGCTGCGTGCGAGGCGCTGCAGGTTCAACGAGATCGCGGTCATCGCCTGGATCGAATCGTCGTGGAGCTGGCCGGCGATCATCTGGCGCTCGCGATCGATGTTGTGGAGTCGCCGCAGCCGCACGCCGTGGCGCTCGACGATCCAGCTGACGAAGTCGGCCAGCGCGTCGAGCGCACCGTCGTCGTCCGGCGTCGCCGCCGCGGACATCCGCGCGGAGAGCCGTCGAAGGAGCGGGTCGAGCGCCATGTCGTCGACGAGGTCTTTCACCGTCGCGGCGAACACGGCGGGGAAGGCGTGCTCGAACGACGTCGTGGCCGACGCCGGTTCTGCTTCCGACGCCGTATCCGACTCCGACATGGTCAGAGTCCTATCACCCGACAGGTGAGTCCGGCGCGCCACCGATGTCAGCGCCCGCGGCTTCGAGTGCGTGCGTCATCGCATGGGGGAGCACCGCGACCGGGCAGGTCGGATGGTGCAGGAGTTCGTCGGGAATCGCTCCCAGCAGCGTGCCGCCGAGACTGTGCCGGACCTTCGCGCCGACGACCAGCAACGTCGCGTCGTATTCGTCGGCGATGGCCTCCAAACTCACGGCGGGGTCGGCCCCGAAGCGCTCGACCAGCTCGACGGATCGTTCGCCGCTCTCCTCGCGCGCCCGCTGTTCCTCCTTGCCGTACCAGCCGGCGCTGTTGAACGTGGTGTAGATGTCGTCGATCACGAACGCGGCGACGACGCGGAACCCGGCCCGTTCGCCGAACTCGGTGGTCCACGCCAACGTCGACCGGCTGGCGGAGGAACCGTCGATACCGACCACAACCACCGGCTCGCGGTCGTTCCACGGCCCGGCCGGGATCACGACGATCGGACAGGCCACGTGATGGGCCAAGCTGTGCACGAGGCTGAAGTGGCCGTGGCGCCCCCAACCGACGCGCTCGGCGGAGCCGAGCACGAGCATCGAGGCGTCGAGCGATGAGCGGAGCAACACGCGTTCGACATCGCCGACGACGGCACGGGTCTGCGCGACGTCGACGTCCGCGGCGCGCAGCCGGGTGTCGAGCGCTTCGCATGCGTCGCGCTCGAAGCGTTCAGCGTCGTCGACGGGCACTTCCGCGTACGGCTGCTGCAACACGTCGAGCACGGTGACGGGCACGTCAAGGCGCTGAGCGAGTTGCGCCGCCCAGCGGGCGGCGGTGATGGACTCGGGCGAGCCATCGGTGGCGACGATGATGGCGGGACTCATGGTCAGCTCCTTTCACGGACAGCTGAGGGAGCGGCCTCATGGCCGCGGTGGGGTGAGTGGCACGATGGCCACCGGGCACCGGCACACCGTCGGGAGGTGGTTGGCCAGTGCCCCGGTCAAGTAGGCGGCGAGACGGCTCGAGCGATGTGATCCGACGACGACGAGCGATGCGTGCTGCGACGCGTCGACCAGCGCGGTGAGGGGATCCGTCGCGACCGTCACCACGCACGCCGGGTTCGGCGTCTGCTGCCGGCCCAACCAGTCGTCGAGCCGGGAGCGATCGGCCTGCCGCTCGGCGCTCGCCCGGCCGCCTTGGCTGTGGACGAGCTCGATATGCGTGTCTGAATCCTGCGCCACGCGCGAGGCCCAGGCGACGAGCTCGGCATCCTCGACGGGTTCGTCGCCGATGCCGACCACGATGACATCCGGCGTGCCGTGATCCGCCACGCGCCCGCGGCTCGGCATGACGACGATCGGTTCGTCGCTGAGATGGGTGAGCCGGCTCGTGGTGGCGCCGACCATCTTCGTCGACGAGCTCTGCCCGCGCTCGCCGACGGCGACGGCGTCCGCGTGGTACGCGACGGCGATGTCGAGCAGTGCGGGGACCGGTGCGTCCTCGATGAGATGGGTGAACAGCTCGGCGTTCCCGTTCCGCAGGCCGGCCGTCCATTCGCCTTCGAGCTTGCTCGTCAGGCGCTCGACCAACGGCCGCGTGTCGATCTGGAATCCGGCGGCGATCAACTCCATCGCCGGTGCCACGGCATGCACGGCGTGTACCTCGTCTTCGGCGGCGTCGACGGCCCACTCCAGGGCCCGCCGTCCTGGTGGCGAACCATCGACGCCCACCACGATGCACTTCAACACGATGTCCCTCTCCGACCGATACCTGGTCCCGGCCGTTCCGGAACGAGGCGACCCGGTCGCCTTCCAGTGTCCGGCGTGCCGCTCACCATGACCAGCCACAGCCACGTCCTTGTCGGTGACACGGCTGTGTCACCGACAGCTCCCTGATCTGTCCGCGTGACATCGATGTGTCATGGACAACGCACGGATGCGTCTCGCGATCGAGGAGGCACGGCGGCACAGTCGATGGCATGGCACGAGTTCATCGGTTGCTGCCCGATCACGAGATCAACGACCTGTTCGAATATGAAGCGGCGGGGGGAGGTTCGGGCCTGACGAACGCACGTCGACTCAGTCCGGGCGATGTGATCGAACTGGTCGTGGCATCGGGACTTCGCGGTCGTGGTGGGGCGGGCTTTCCGACGGGCGTCAAGTGGCGGACCGTCGCCGACTTCGTGTCACCCTCCGAGCCGACATCCGTGGTCGTCAACGCTGCCGAGGGTGAGCCGGGAACGTTCAAGGATCGCCTGCTGATCCGGCGCAACCCGTACCTTGTGTTGGAGGGCGCGCTGATCGCCGGCTGGGCGATGGGGTCGCCGCGGGTGACGATCGCGACGAAGGCTTCGTTCGAGGTCGAGATCGCCGCGCTCCACCGGGCGATCGGCGAGATGCGCTCCGCCGGTTGGCTCGACGGCATCGAGATCGACCTCGTCGAGGGACCGTCCGAGTACCTGTTCGGTGAGGAGACCGGCCTGCTCGAGGTGATCGAGGGCCGACCCCCGTTCCCGCGGGTCACACCGCCGTGGCGGCGTGGCATCGATCCGCTGCACGCCGACAACGCCCACTCGGCGGCCGAGGTCCAGTTGGCCGAGGAGGGTGGATCGTCGAGCGCGCCGGCACTGGTCGACAACGTCGAGACGCTGGCGAACGTGTCCCTCGTCATGAGTCGGGGAGTCGAGTGGTTCCGGGAGGTCGGCACGCAGAAGTCGCCCGGCACGATGCTGTGCACCGTGACGGGAGCGACCCGGCGCCACGCCGTCGGCGAGTTCGCGCTCGGCACACCGATGCGCGAGGTGATCGAGACGCTCGGCGGCGGCGCCCGACCAGAGCGCACGATCCGGGCCGTGCTCTCAGGGGTCGCCAGCCCACCCTTGCCTGCGGCCAAGCTCGACACGCCGATGACGTACGAGGACCTCGCGGCGGCAGGCTCTGGTCTCGGGTCGGCGAGCTTCATCGTGATCGACGACTCGGTGTCGATGCGGTGGGTCGCTGCCGGGATCGCCCGCTATCTCGGCGTCGAATCGTGTGGGCAGTGCGAACCCTGCAAGCGCGACGGGCTCGCCATCGCGGCCGCGCTCCACGCCGACGATGCCGTGGAGCGCGATCGGATGGATGACCTCCTCGCCACGGTCAGTCGCGGCGCGCGCTGCGCCCTGGCACGCCAGACAGAGACGGTCGTCGCCGCGGTGCTCGCGCTCGACGCATCCAGCTACGACGAGGTCAGCGAGGAGCCTGAGCGCGATGACGCCGACGTGATGGCCATCGTCCCGCTCGTGGAGATCGTCGGCGGACGGGCAGTGCTCGACCTCACCCATCGTTCCAAGGCGCCCGACTGGACGTATCCGAGCGAGACATCGAGCCGGCCGGTCTGGCCGATCCAGCGGCTCGCCGACCAACACGTCACCATCGGCGCCACCCACGTCGGCGAGCACCGCTCCTATCCCCGGGTCCCCGTCGAGTCCCTCGATCCGATGGTGGTGATCGGCGCGCTCGACCTGGTCCTGAACCGCGGCATCGACGACCTTGCACGGGCGGTCTCGCGGCCGGTGACGCCTGACGAGCGTCGCCACGCCAGGGCCGTGCTGCGTGATGAGTTGCATCGCCACCTGTACCTGGTCGAACACATCGTGTACCCGTTGCTCGACCGCCTCCGCGACGACGGTGCCGACATCTCCCGCTATCCCGACGAGCATGCTCGACGTGCCGAGGCCCTGTTGAGCCGCGACGAGCCTGGCGACGACGCTGCGGCGCTCGAGCACGCTCGCCGAGCGGTGCATGAGGTGCAGACCCGCGTCCTTCCGTTGCTACGCGACGGGCTCGACGATGCGCATCGGCGTACGGCTGCCGCGGCCCTCGAGCTCGACGCGGGCTTGCTCGGACTCACCACGGCCGCTCCGCCGCCCGCCCGCGGCGTGTCCGGCGCGCGAGGTGCGCGATGATCGAGACCGTGGCCGACCCGTCGAGTCCGCTCGCTGAACGACTCGACGATGTCGTGCGCGTGCTCATCGTCGACGACTACGCGGTCGTGGCGCTCGGCATCGAGGCGTTGCTCGACGATGCCGAGATGATCAGCGTGACTGGGCACGCAGCCGACATCGCGTCGGCTGTCGCCGCAGCGTTGCGGCATCGTCCCGACGTCATCCTGATGGATTTCCGGCTTCCCGACGGCACGGGTGCCGACGCCATCGGTGAGCTCCGCCGCGCCGGGTGTGAGGCGGCGGTGGTGATCCTCACGGCGGCGACCGACCGGCGCGCGCTGCGACTCGCGCTGGAGGC
>CAZYWK010000018.1:0-17241 GCA_964651825.1 uncultured Ilumatobacteraceae bacterium
CGACGCCCTCATCCACTCAAACTAGAAAATGTCTCAAACGGCTTGACAGGTTCCGAGGTCGCCGCAACATGCGCGGGAATCGGGACCTTGTTGGTGACGATCTGGCAATCGAAGGCGCAGCTCGACGCTGCCTACGGCCGACTGTCCGACAGTGTGCTCACCAACCACCTCACCAAGGTCATCTTCTCGGGCTGCTCGGATCCCGCCACGCTCGACTACGTGTCACGGCTGCTCGGCGACGAAGAGGTTCAGCACCGGTCGGTGTCGTACGACATCGCTGGTGGCATTGGGCGGCGTAGCGTCTCGGAGTCGGTTCACCGTGAGGCGCTCACGCCGTTCCATCTGCTACGGCAGGTTCGACCCGGGGAGGCGGTGCTCATCCACGGCACCCTTCCGCCGGCGCACCTAACGGCACGTCAGTACTGGAGTGAGTCGGGGCTCGTGAAGCTGACACGGCAAGATCCTGCGCACGATGGCCCGAGGCTCCCGCAGTGCGCGACCTCAGTGTCCGAATGGCGCAAACGTCGCATCGTTAACGTCCCAAGGTCCTCGTACCGAACAGGTCCGCGGTGGTCGGCCCGCAGGAGCAGCGATGATTCCGGTCGCACAGCGGACAATCGCCGGAACGCGGTCAACGAGCGCGGTGGGCGCGACGGCATCGCCGGAAGCTCACACAATGACCCCAATTGACAGCTTCGCAGAGGTCAGCGACGTTTGCGCCGCTTCCTTCGCCGACGCTTCTCTGCCTTTGCCGAGTTCTTGCGACGCGGCTGCATCACCAGCTGACTTGCGGTTCGTTCGCGCAACGTATCCAGCGAGATGAGTCGTAAGTCCCGCGCGAGTCCGCTGGCTCCCAAGTAGTGCGTGCCGAGGAGATCTGCGCTCGTGACGACCATGCCCTGCACGTCCCAACTGGTGGGCTCGTCCGAGATGCTCAGCTCCTTCAGCACGCGTGGAAGGTGGTCACGCAAGAATTCGATCCGCTCCAGGCGATGGGTTGAGGCTGAGCCACGCTCGCCGATCAACTTCTCGACCTCGTTGCCCAGCTCCTGTGGCGTTCGGGCGAACTCAAAGTCCTTCGCCTCCACTACGAGGAGCACTAGGCGCGACCGGTCGATCACCAAGACATCGACGTCGCCCATCTCCTGTCCGTTTGGCCTGAGGAGTCGCAGCTTTCCGATCTTTTGCACCCGCTCGCGGACATCTTCAAATCCGGCCTCCCGAAGCGCGTTGGCAACACGAGCGTTGAACTCCTCCCCGGCCTGGTGGGTGATACGGCCGACGAATCTGCGCATCTCGTCTGACGTCGCCGGGTACCTGGCGGAGATCAGTTGTTGCATGAGGTACTGCCCAGCGCGCCAGGTCGATCGGGCGCCCCAGACGACCTCGTCGCCCGAGGCAGTCGGGCGCACGAGCAGCGGCCGTCGAATCATCGAGCGGTTGCGAGAGAACTTCCAGGGGTACGAGTCTCTGGGGAAGCGCTTTGGATCGAAGCCCTCCACTGGTTCCAGGCTGAGAAGGTCGAGCCCTGCGCCGACGGCGTCGTCGGGAAGCCTCGTGCTTTCTGCCAGGGCGGCTACAAGCTCTGCGAGTTCTCTGACCCCTACGCCGTGGTCGGTGTCGCGCGCCTGCCGCACCAGATCACCGATCAACATATTCAGGTTCGTCGCCGAGATCCCGAACTCGGCTTCGTACGCGCCGTCGATGTCGCGCGGGTCAAACGTGCTCGGCGAGTTTGGTCTCCAGTGAGAGGCGTACGTTGAGACAGCGTTTGCCATGGTCTTCGTGCTGGCGATCTCCCCGAACTTAAGGAGTGCCGATTGAAACGCATCGGCTCGGTCGAACCCGAGGCGACCCGACGGCAGAAGTGCCATGCGTTCGTCTGAGAGCCCATATTGAATCGCATCGCTAAGAAAGCCGAACTCAACAATTCGGTTTGCCAACGCAATCATGCGGTCGTAGCGCTCTAGCGAGAACTGCTCTCGTCCGTGTGGTGGCGATGCCGTCGTCAGCTCGATGATGAAGCGGTTAGCGATGGCCGTTGATGCCATCCCCGTCATGTAGGTCTTGCCGCGGGTGACCGCTGCCGACTCTGCCCCAAAGCATGCGGCTTGCGACGGGACCTGAAGGGTCGCGCGCCTTTCGGCATAGATGATCGACTCAGTTTCGAGAGCCAGCAGTTCGAGCAGTTCAGCGGGATGCAAGGACTGCAGCAGTGACCACAATTCGCTGAAGGCCCACGCGACAGCACGGTTCAATACGTCGGTGCGAGAGGCGGAATCAATCGGTCCAGCAGCAATGCCCGCTTCTGACAACTGCTCGCCCACCTGGTCGAGTGCCACTTCGACCGCCGACGATTGCACGAGTCGCGGCTGAGCGCCGAGACCGAGTGTAAGCATCGGATCTGCGTCGGGGCCGAGAACATGCAGCATCTTGACAAGCGAGTCGGAGCCCAAGATCTCCGGCCATGCGGTCGCGGGCGGGTCGCTGAGCCCCGCAAGTCGGTAGAGCCCGACGATGACCTCGCGCGCGACGACTCGCTCGGCAGCGTTTCCCGGGCCATAGAAGCGGCTACCTGCGCCGTCGCTGAATCGGCACACGATCCGCCCGGGTGCGGCGACATCGACCTCCAACCATTCACTGAGCGGTTCGAGATCCGACGAAGAGGTCGGATCCGGTACCGATGCTTGAATTTCAATGACGGGTTGGATGCCATGCGCGGATAGCGAGTCCAGCGGGTCTTTCAGGAGATCGGAACATCGCCAGAGCCAGAAGGCGACAGCCTCGACCAGGTCCTCAGCGTGCTGCCGCTCCGGCCCGTCGGCGTCCGCCGGCACGACCCATACCTGGGCGCCAACTTCGACGAGGTGGCAGGCGCCGTACCTCTGGCCAAGAGGGCGATAGATGCTTTGCTCGTCGGATGCGCGCCATCGCTGAACGAGCGCAATGCCGTCCGAGTCGGGCAGCAATGCGGCATGCACGTCGCGGCGCTGGGCAGCCTTGATCCGTAGCGGTGCCGCAGTGGTTGACTGCACCGACATCATCGTTGGGTGCTGGTCGTCGCCAAGGTAGAAGCCGTCGCCGTGGCCCTTGTAGATCGCAAACTCGTCGAGCGTGGAGAAGGAGAAGACCTTGGCTCGATCGTGCAGTCGCCGTTGGGCTCGCGCGAACGCCCAGAGTCCGAGTGGGTCGGCGTCGACCTCCTCGGCCATCACGGCGATGTCGCCCAGAGCCGCGACCAATAGTTCCGAATCGAGGTCGATCTCGGTGCCGCTGAACCTCATTGCGTACGAGCGCCCGAGCGGAGCCAGCGTCACCAAGTGCAACACCGAGCCGCGATCAGGCATGACGCGAAACGCAGCCCTCACGGCTGGCAGCCGTGCCCGCAATTCGTCTACAAGCTCCGGCAGCGGGGCGTGGTCGAAGGGGCTGCCAGCCACGTAGTCGTCCAAGGTGTCAACCACGCTGCATACGTGGACGAGCTTGTCGACATCGAATCGATAGAAGCGCTCGGTGAAGCGTGCTGGTGACACGAGCTCGTCCGGCGTGCCCACGCGTTCCCATCGCATGGACCCGACCGCTCGATGCAGGGCAGTCATCTGTGCTCGATGCAGGCAGTCGACTAGATCGCCCGCGATTCCCGCATCCAGTGCGCGGACAAGGGTTCGATGAACAATTGACATCGTCACCCCGCCAGGCAACGCGAGGACAACGTTGCCATCATGGGTCCGCCCGAGCGGGAGTCCGTAGAGCCGGTCGTCGACGGGCGAATTGCGATCATCGCCTGGCCGCGGGACGTGTGCATCCAGCGTCAGGCTCTCGATCACGGGCTCTAGGTCGGCGCCGATGAGCTCCCGGCACTCCGCAAGCGTGAATGTCACAGCTGCTCGGAGCTGATCGAGTACCGCGCCTTCGGGAAGAAACAGGCTTGACCCGAGCCTGTCCGCCGGCGCTGTCCATCGCGCCAAACCTGCTCGGCGGCACGCCGCCTCAGACAGAGCAAGCAGCACCTGGGCCTCGAGCAACACCACCGTCTCGAAGTCCTCGTGACCGAGCTCACCCATGTAGCGGGCGGCTTCGAGGACGAGCTGGCAGCCGACGTTCGCTCCCGTCGTCCCACCGCTCAGGACTCGAAAATCTCCTCCGAAGAATTGGATGGACGAGACGAATGGCTCCTCAGACGGATCTTCGGCGGAGGTCTGGCTCGTGCTTGCAATGGGACTGTGAGTCAAGATGCGCCGCAGCTGATTCGTCGACAGCCTGGCGTCTCCGGCGTGCGGCCCGATGACGTGTGCGAGCTCGACTAGCCGAACGAATCGAGCCCACTTGGTCTGATTCTCAGGTGTGAGTTGAAGGGCTGCGGCCGCGGTCAGTAAGTCGTCCCGGGTGTCGGTCAGCTCCTCCGCGAGTTCTCCGTACGAAATGGCTGCCGACATCGCCGCAACGGTACGACGTTCCCCACTCTGCTGCCCCAGGCGGAATTGTCGCACCGAGCCCCACGCTGCTCTGTTTTCTGGTGTCGGGCGACCCCGTGAGACGAGGAGCGCTACCTTCTCTACGTGGACCCACGGTTCCAAAATACGACGCAGGCCGAGATCTCGATAGAGGGCGACGCGGTGGTGGTGTGCTTCGAAGGGCTCGAGTACCGACTAAGGCCCGGCGGCTTCTCGGTAGCCGTCGAACCCTGGACGCCGGGTGTCGTCATCCGACGCGAGCGGCTCGACGCCTCTCCGATTCGCGACATCCGAATCAATCGGCGAGTCGACGGTGGGCCCGGCTACGTCGGCAAACTCGATGAGCGAGATCCGCTCATCGACGAACTCATCGCCATGAGTGATCGCACGATCGGTATCAAGGGCCCGATCGAGCCCGCAATTATCGCAGACACAAGGAGGAAGGCGTTCGACCTCGCAGGCGACGACCCGACGTCGTTGGGACTTATCGCAGCGGCCGACAATTACCTCACGGATCGGTATTCAGACGAGTACAAACTGGGAGTCCTGCCCCGGTCGGGCCGCCCGTCACGGGAGGTCGTGGATCGCCTTCGCCGGCTCTCCGCCTCCGGTCATCCAGGATTGGTTCGCCTAAACGAACTGGTCGGCTACGCGGTCGATCGCGCCGGCGGGCTGTCGCAGGTCGAACGACGGCCATCGGTCAAGAAGGATGTGTCGAACTCCGAGATGGCAACCTGGAAGTTGGTGGGCTCAGCTCTGTTCGGCGTCGCCATGTTCGCCGGCATCGCGTTCTTTGCACTGCCCGTCATGCTCCGAAGCGTGGAGGAGCAGAAGGCGGACATGCTGGCCGCTGGCGAACAGTTCGACGCAGGTATCGGCGGCGATCGCATCGCGATTATCTTCCTAGGCTTCTTTGCAGTCGTTGCACTGCTGATCGGCATCGTGAACATCTGGGAGGCGCTAGGACGGTTTGAGCCCATCAAACCGGCTATGGATGCGGTCGCGTCTGCTCTCGGCGCAGTCGGAAAGGTCGTCGTCATAGCGTTGCTGGCGCTTGTAGCGCTGGCTACTGCCGGATGGATGCTCTCCGGAACCGGATGTGACGGTGAACTCGTGCCAGTGGATCGCTTCGGCTCATACGAGTGTCTGGAGCGGCCGTGAGCCTAGACAAATCGGGCCGGGATCTGCCATACGCGCGGATCCCGTGGGCACGACAGGCAGCATCTCGCCGGTGCTGCGCGCGTTTCGAACCCACCGACCGCAGCTCGTCGACACGCCGACGGTGACCGCAGGCCCTGCCGGAGTCGCTCCAACCACAATCGCAAGCGGGTAGTCCAGGTCAGAGTGAGCCGCCACCCGCAAGCTCGAGTCCGCGTGGACGCTCTGTTCCTCAGTCAAGTGCGCGACAGGCCGCGCGAGGCTGAGCCGGCTGACGACAGGCTTGCGCCTCGCATGTACCGGGGTGTGGCATGGCGCTCCGTACGATCGGTCGGGTGGAGGACAACCGCTCGAAGCTCGCCAAGGCACTGTCTGACTTCTGGTATGGCGGAGCTGGGCCCAGCCACGGGGAGTTGGAGCGTGTCTTCGATGATTTCGACCTCGAAGTGGAGGAGGGCAGTAAGCGGGATCGCGTGCTGGCAGCGGTTCAGCTTGCTCCGGAGGCTGTCCTGCCTCGTCTCCTGGCAGTCCTTGTCGACCTGTTGAACCAGCTCAGTCTCCTGGTCGGACCTCAAGCGGATGCAGCGGCGGTCGCACGGCTTCAGAAGCGCCTTCGGCCTTACAACCTCCAGATCGCAGAGGACGGAGAGCTAGTTGGCGGCACCCGCCTTGGAATAGAGCCCGAGGTCCTGATCGACGTTCCAGCGCTACGTGAACACATCCAACGGATCCACGTGGCGTTGGAAGTGGATGACAGTGCGCTGATGTTGGGTAGCTCCAAGGAGCTGCTCGAGTCCACCTCGAAACTGGTGCTAGCGGAAGTCGGCGAAGTTGCTCCGTCGAAGTTCCCTGGGTTGCTCGGTAGGGCGCTAGAGGTGCTCGGTCTACACCCGAAGGCAGTCGCCGGCGACGATGACGTGGTTGCTGCCACCCGACGAATCCTCGGTGGTCTTCAGCAGATCGGACTTGGCGTCAACGAACTCCGAAATGACCACGGGACCGGCCACGGTCGCGCTGGCGGCGTGAAGCTCGGGCTACGTCAGGCGCGACTGGCCGCAGGGTCTGCGGTTGTGCTTGCCAGCGTGATGATCGACACTCTGGAGGACCCGGGCGCCCCCTGGCGGCGAAACAGGTAGTCCGTGGATCCGATGACTCGACCGCCCGGATGTACGCACACTCGGATGTAGCCAGCGCTGGTCGAATGTGCTGGCCGAAGTCGCCGAGGAGCACCGACTCCTAGGAGCATCGGATGTGCCGTTCCGCTCGCGCGCAGCCGAGGTCCTCGCGACGAGGACTGTTCCGACCATCACCAAATTCATTCGCATCAACACCCGCGAGCTGGTGGCACGGGGGAATCTCCGAGAATGCTGATGCTCGATCCGGGTGGATGGTCGGGCGGTGATCCGTGACGTCACGGGTTCACCGTCGTCGGCATGGACACCAAAGTCACGAACGAGGAGCGTCTCGCCGCTGCTCACGCCGCCCTTACCGACGCCGTCGCCAAGGTCGCCACCAGCGAGGACTGGCAGAACCTGTTGCACATCTCGGGTTCGTTCCACCGGTACTCGCCGAACAATCAACTGCTACTCGCTGCCCAGGGAGCAGAGGGTGTGGTGGCGTCGTTCCACACCTGGAAACAGATCGCGGCGACGGACGGCGACGTCTGCCGCATCCGCAAGGGCGAGAAAGCGCTGCGTGTTTACGCCCCGATCCGCACAAAGCAGCGCGATGTCGACCCCGACACCGGCGAACTCCACGAACCCCCGATCGTGGGATTCCGGCTCGTTCCCGTCTTCCATGAAGGACAGCTTGTCGCTCCGCCCGACCTTCCCGCACAGCCCAAACTTCTCGACGGACAGGAGCCACCGCCTGAGATCTGGGACGCCGTCGCCGAACAGATCTACGCCGCCGGCTACGCGCTCGAGCGAGGACCCCTTGAGGGCGTCAGCGGACCGAAAGGCGTCACCAATTTCATCGACCGCACCGTCACCGTCCGCGACGATCTCGGACCGGCCCAGGCGCTCAAGACCCAGATCCACGAACTCGGACATGTGATCATGCACTTCGCCGATGTTCGTGAGCCGGGCATGACCCGAGACCGCATCGAGGTCGAAGCCGAATCCGTCGCCTACGTCGTGTGCGATCTGATCGGCGTCGACGCCGGTTCGTACTCGATCCCGTACGTCGCCAACTGGGCCGGCGCGGATGTCGAACTCGTCGAAGCCACCGCCCAGAAGGTGCTCACGACCGCCCGGCAGATCGTCACCGGTCTCGAGGCCGAACTCGGTGTCGATCTCCGACCGAACCCGATCGCCAGCGTCATCCGACAGACTGCTGAACGTGAGCATGTCGTCAGCCAGCCGGTCGGTCGACGGATCGGCAGCGGCGCTGCGACTGACCAACTCATTGCTGACCACCTCGGCCAGGGCGAACTGGACTGGCCTCGACTCGCCGGGTCGATTCCGGCCATCGAGACGCATCGAGCTATCGCCGCACACTGCGACCCGGGCGCTCAGGCGATCGTGCTCGCGGAGGCCGGCGCATCGCCCGAGGCCACGGCGACCGTCCTGAGGGCACATGGACTCGACGACCAGGCTGTACTGGCTCTGCTGACCGTCACCGTTCCGGACCAGCTCGGAGTGACGTCCACGCTCTACGACCGTGACGATGCCATCCGGGCCGTACGCGATCCACAGCCGATCAGACCCCTCGTCGATCAGGTGGTAGCGGATCTCCTTCTGGCAGCTGGGAGGCATCCTGCCGGTGCCCGACACCTCGCCGAGACAAGTGGACAGCCGGCCTCGGTCATCAATCTCATGGAGGAGCGGCTCCGACGAACGGGCGAACGGTCAGCAGCCGCTGATCGGCGTGCGAACCGAGGGCTTGCCCTCATCGACGAATGGACCAGCCCTGTCTCGCCCGACGGCCCCGAAGCGTCCGCCGCAGCGCCGCAGCTGCCAGAGCCTCCCGAACCGCCGGCCGCGTGACCGACGTGGCGCGCGAGCGATATCGACGCCCGGCGTGTGCCCGGTGAAGGCTCCGCCCGTCGACTACCCGGCGGCATCCGTCAGGGCGCCGTGAACGACCTGGCCCCCGCCGACCGTTGGTCGAATGCGGTGTCGGTAGTGCTTCTGGAGCATGCGGAGGTCTCGGTGGCCGAGTTGGTCTGCAACGAGTTCGATAGGCATGCCGGCGTCTGCCATGAGGCTGGCGGCGGAATGCCGAAGGAGATTGGGCGTCCAGCTGCCCTCAATCCCGGATGCCCTGACGATGCGATTGAACTCGTTGCGGACCGCCTTGGCGTCGCTCGGCCGGCCGAGCGGCGACGTGAACACCAGGTTCTCCTCGTTGGACCAGAACGGACCCATGGCGAGGCGTTGCTCGTTCTGGCGCTTGCGGTGCTGGGTGAGCGCTTCCAGGACGGGTACCGGTGCGTCCAACGTTCGGATGCTGCCCGGCGTCTTCGTCTCGCCGACCACGGCCTCCCCACGTTCGCCTACCTTCCGGGCTCTCCACACGTGAAGGGTTCCGGTCTCGAAGTCGATGTCGTCCCACGCAAGTCCGGCCGCCTCGCCGGGACGGAGACCCAGGTAGAGCATCGTCACCCACATGGCCTCGAGTGGACTGCCTGCTGCCGCTTGCAGCAGCGTCTTGGCCTCTTCCACAGAGAGCGACTTGCCGGCTTTCGACGCGGACGCGGCCGCCGGGATCTCGACGAGCGCAGCGACGTTGCGAGCCACGAGGTTTCGTCGCTGTGCCCACGTCAAGGCCTGACTGAGCGTCGAGCGAAGTTTGATCAGCGAGCCGCGAGACAGAGCGGCGCCCGACGTACGCCCGCGACCCTTCCGCTTCTTGACGTCGATCGGCTTGGTTCGCCGCAGGAACGCCGCCTCGATCTGGTCGGCGGTCAGCCTGCGCAGCTTGATGGTGCCGAGCTCCTCGTTGAGGATCTTGATCGCCCAGGTGTGGCCGGCGAGACGCGATGGCGAGAGGTTGCGATTGGGGAGTGCCTTGTCGGCCCAGACCTCGAGCAGGCCGGCCACGGTCACCGTCCCGGCCGTAAGCGGAAGCCCGTCGTCGACCGAACGGCGAAGAGCGTCAAGCTCGCGTCGAGCTTCGGACTTTGTGGGCGCGGACACCGTCCTTGGTTGGCCGTCGATGATCACCCGGCCGACCCAGCGGTCGCGGTCCGAACGGTAGAAGAGCGACCCCTCGCCACGTCCTCGTCGCTTGGCAGATGGCGGCATGCCTTCGCTCCTCTCGCTGGGCTGACACTGCTCTGGTCACCTTACGGAGCCGAACGACGACGAACAAGAGGAAATCATCGTGAAAAAGAAATGCGGATCTACATGGACAAACACGAACATTGACGAACATCCACGAACGAACAAGCCGTGAATGGCATGGAAGAGGTCAAGCGTTCGATTCCCTTTAGCTCCACGGAAAGCCCCAGCTCATAGGCCTGGGACTTCTCCGGCCAACGCGGCTCACAGTGGGCTACGCAAATCCCTGACGGGCGTTCCCCGAGACCGATCGCCGTGCTCCTCCGCCAGCGTCCGGTCCGATCCGCGGTCGATCAGCGCAGCCCATGGCGGCGGTCGCACGATGGTTTGGTTAGTCGACTCCAGCGCGGTCGGCGCCCAACCGTTCAAGTTCGTCGATCGAGAAGCGAACGCATCGACCGATGTGAATCGGCGTCACTGATCCCATCCTGATCAGCTCGTAGAGCGTCGTTCGCCCGACCGCCAGGAGCCGCGCCGCTTGGGGAACGGAAACGAGCAGCGGGCGAGGAAGCCCCGTCTCGTTCGTCGTCGAACGTGCATTGTCGTTGTTGTCCATGCTCTCTCTACGGGGTCGGCACCCGCCTTGTGGGGGAACGTGCGGGGTCGGTGATTGGTTTCACCGGTCCCGGCAGATCGCCATCTGCAGCCACGTCGGCAGCTCGAGAGGGAGCAACGCCGGGAGCAACGGCTATTCGTCGACGTCGTCAGGTGGTTCGACGGCGTAGTGCTCGATCTCGACGTCGCAGACATGGACGGCGCCGTGGAGCTGGTAGGTGTAGAGGCTGATGCGCTCGACGAGCGTTGCCGGTTGGATCAGCACCCGGAACAGATCGTCACCGGGAACGGGGATCGTGCACCCGTCGTAGTCGTCGGAGAGCAGCTCCATCAGCGGCATGACGACATAGGCGAGGATGTCGCTCCGAGATGGCCGGCCGAAGCCGTCCCGGTCCTCGGCGGTCTGGTCGCTGAGCGACTCGAAGAACGCGTCGTCGAAGACGACCGTGCTGTTAGGCATCAGCGAGTCGTTGACGCAACTCCGCGGTCTTCGCCTCGATGTGCGCTTGCTCGGCTGGGTCGAGGTCGTCCCAGTCCCGAATCACACCAGCGCGGGCGATCTCGACGCGTTCGTTCGGCGTGAGGGCCGAGAAAGCCTCGAGTCGCCGTTGCGCGTCGTCAGCCACGGTGTTCAGAGTACCCGTTGCCATCAGTCGGTGTCGGTACGCTCGCTCGCTCTCGGACGAACCGTTCGAGTTCGGCAAGGGGGAAGCGCACACAGCGGCCGATGTGGACCGGGGTCACCGCTTCGCGCTTGACGAGTTCGTAGAGCGTCGTCCGACCAATCGCGAGGAGGCGGGCAGCCTGCTCGACAGATACGAGCAGCGGGAGCCGCTCGTTTGCTCACAGTCGTTCCCGTACGTCTCGATCCCGAGCTGAAGATCGCTGTCGATGCTCGCGCTGAAGCCGAGCACCTCACCACGAGTGAGATCATCCGCAAGGCGCTCCGTCGCTACCTCGGCGTCGCGTAGCTCACGCTGCTGCTGCGTACCGGCTGGTCCCGGGTGGTGGTGGGGGAATCGCCCCTCCGACACGAACCTCGACCCCACCACTGCGACGACTGCCGTCGAGGAGCAGTTTCTCGTGGATGGTGGGGCTGGCCCTCGACATCTCCGCGGTGAGCTCGGGGTGGGCGTGTTGTCAGGTGGGGTTCGAGGATCGGCTGATCGCTTCGCCGAGCTCCCGGGCGAGCGTGGTGACGGTCGTGACCGTGGAGGCGCGCACCTTGTCCGTCATCCGATCGGTCGGCATGGCGCAGCTCACCGCCGCGATCGCGCGGTCGTCGACGACGACGGCGGCCGCGACGGCGGCGACGCCGGACTCGCTCTCGGCGTCGTTGTGGGCGTAGCCGTTGCGGCGAACGCTCCCGACCTCGAGCATCAGCTCCTCGAAGGTGGCGATCGACGCGGGTGTGCGCACTTCGAGCTTCGACGACGGCGGGTAGAGCAACCGCAGGTCGGCGTCGCTGTGGAGCGCCAGCATCGCCTTGCCGACCGAACTGCAGTGGGCCGGCAACACCTCGCCGACCCGTGACGACACGCGCACGACCCGCGAGCCTTCGACCGCGCTCAGGTAGCGGACGGCGCGGCCCTCGAGCACGGCGAGGTGCGCGGTCTCACCGGTAGCCGCGGCGATCGCCTGCAACGTCTTGGCGCCCTCGCGCAACAAGGCCTTGCGCAGCGTCGGATCGCTGGACGACAGCGCGTGACCCGCTCGATACACCTTGCTGACGGGATCCTGTTCCGCGAAGCCGTGGCGCTGGAGGGCGCGGACCAGTCGGTGGGCGGTGCTCGGGGAGACGTCGAGCAGAGAAGCGATCTCGGTCAGGCGCAGTTCGTCGTGGGAGTGCAGGAGGAGGAGCAGCTGCAGAGCGTTGTCCACCGAACTGCGCACGGGCGGGCCGGGCACCCGGTCGTTCATCGGCGTCAAGCTAGCCCTTCGGTGCTCGCAGCACGCGCCCGCGGGAGCTCTTGAAGTTCCGCAGACAGGAAGTAATCTTTCCGCGTGGCGGCAAACGAGGGAGCCAACGGGCAGCTGGGCGACGAGCGTCTCGCGTCGCGCCGGCGCGAGATCGCTGTCGCCTGCCGGATCCTGGCGCACCGCAACGCGGTGGAGGACATCCTCGGCCACGTCAGCCTCCGCATCGACGACCGGCACCTCCTGATCCGCTGTCGAGGCAGCGACGAGTCGGGCCTGCGCTTCACCGTTCCCAGCGACATCCGACTCGTGGACATCTCCTCCGGACGGATCGTCGACGATCCCAGCGGCACGTTCGCGCCGCCGAGCGAACTGCCGATCCACACCGCGGTGCTCGCCGCCCGCCCGGACGTGCAGAGCGTCGTGCACGCCCATCCTCCCGACGTCGTCGTCGCCAGCCTCGCCGGAACGCCGCTCGTGCCGCTGTTCGGCGCCTACAACATCCCGGCCATGCGGCTCGCCGAGCAGGGCATCGCGCTCTACCCTCGATCGATCCTGATCAGGACCGAAGCGGCCGGTGCCGCGATGGTGGAGTCCCTCGGATCGGCGAGCGCAGTGGTGCTGCACGGCCACGGAGTCGTGACGACCGGGACGACGGTGCCGGAGGCCGTGCTGAACGCGCTCCACGTCGACACCCTGGCGCGCATGAGCCTCGCGGTGCAGCGCGCGGGAGGCGTCCCGGTGGCCATTCCGGAACGTGATCGCGCCGAGCTGCCCGACCTCGGTGCTGGGTTCAACGAGACGACGCTGTGGCGCCATCACGTCGCGGCCCTCGACGCCGACGGGCGAGGGTTGACGGGCGAGGATTGAGAACACGATGACCGACCTACATGGCGTCGCGGAGTCCGTGCGCAACGGGCTCATCCCCGCGTACCTCTACAACGACCAGGCGACCTTCGAACTCGAACGGGACCGGCTGTTCTCCCGTGCCTGGGTCTTCCTCGCCCACGAGTCCGAGATCGCCCGGCCGAACGACTTCGTCGTGCGCAACATCCTCGCCGACTCGTTCCTGGTCACCCGCGACAGCGCCGGGGTCATCCGGGTGATGTTCAACATGTGCGTCCACCGGGGCATGCAGGTGTGCCGGTCAGAGCGCGGCAGCGCCACCACCTTCCGTTGCCCGTACCACGCGTGGACCTACAGGAACGACGGCACCCTGGCCGGGCTGCCCTTCCACCAGGACGCCTACGGTGGCGACGACGGGTTCGTCAAGGAGGGCCAGGCGCTGCTGCCCGCCCCGGCCGTCGCCGTGCGCAACGGGCTGATCTTCGCCTCGCTCGACGAGGACGCGCCCGACTTCGACACGTGGCTCGGCGACTTCGGCTTCTACCTCGACTTCTACACCAAGCAGAGCGAAGCCGGCATGGAGTTCCACGGTCCGCAACGCTGGCGCGTCGAGGCGAACTGGAAGATCGGCGCCGAGAACTTCATGGGCGACAGCTACCACACGCCCCACACCCACGCCAGCGTCGTCGACATCAAGCTGTTCGGGGAACCCAAGCCGAACAAGCGCAAGGAGGGCGTGCTGTGGCACGCCGGGCCCGGCGGTGGCACGACCTACAAGCTGCCTGAGGGCGGAGGGTTCCGCACCGGGCTGCGCTACGTCGGTTATCCCGACGAGATGATCGACCGCATGGCCGGCGTGTGGAGCTCCGGCCAGCGATCGTTGGCCGGCGACAACGGCTTCATGCCGTCGGCCGCGACGTTGTTCCCGAACCTCAGCTTCGTGCACAACTGGCCGCAGGTGAACGACGCCGGCCGCATCACCCCGTTCATCTCGCTGCGTCTCTGGCAGCCGATCGGACCGGGCCAGACCGAGATCCTGTCGTGGTTCGCCGTCGCCGCCGATGCGCCCGACGACTACAAGGAGGCGTCGTACAAGGCGTACCTGATGTGCTTCGGTTCGTCGGGGATGTTCGAGCAGGACGACGTGGAGAACTGGGTGTCGATCACCACGACGGCAGGTGGCTCGATGGCCCGCCGGCTGCTGCTGAACAACCGGATGGGCCTCGATCACTCGGGCGCGCCGATCGTCGACCAGTACGAGGGGTTCGGCGGCCCGGGAGTGGCGTACCAGGGCTTCGGCGAGCACAACCAACGCTTCTGGTTCTCGATGTGGGCCGACCACCTCGAACGGCCCGCTCCGGAGCCGCCCGCGGTCGCGTTCGGCGTGCCGGTCGCCGTCGCCGACGATGGAGTGGAGCGGTGACCGCCGTGCCGGCCGCACCCCTTGCGTACGGCGACGAGCGTCATGGCCGAGCACACCAGTTCCTGGTGGAAGAGGCCCACCTCCTCGACACGTCGCAGTTCGAAGCGTGGCTCGGGCTGATGGATCCGGCGATCCGGTACCGGATGCCGGTCCGCGTCACGGCGTCCAAGGCGGTCGACGAGTCGACCGTCCAGACGATGGATCACTTCAACGAGGACCTGTACTCGTTGCGCAAGCGAGTGGAACGCTTCGCCACCTCGCACGCCTGGACCGAGGACCCGCAGAGCCGGCTTCGCCACCACGTCTCCAACGTGCGGACCTTCGCCGGCGATCGGCCCGACGAGCTGAAGGTCGAGTCCGCGCTCCTGCTCTATCGCTCGCGGGGCGACCAGAACCCGCCGAGCATGCTGTCGGCGGGGAGGCACGACACGCTGCGGATCACCGACGACGGGCTCCGTCTCGCCTCCCGCCTGATCGAGGTCGACGAGTCGGTGCTCCGCACGCAGAACCTGGCGATCTTCCTGTGAGGCGCCTCGACGGGAAGCGGTGCCTGCTGGTCGGTGCCGGCTCGGGGATCGGCCGTGGCGTCTTCGACGCCTTCCGGGCCGAAGGCGCCCAGCTCGGCGTGCTCGAGGTCGACGGCGACAAGTGCGCCGCGCTGCGTGCGGCCGACCCGCGCGCCGCGGTGGTCTGCGGCGATGCCACCGATCGTGGCGACGTGGCCCGTGCCGTCGACGCCACGGCCGACGCGTTGGGGGGCATCGACGTGCTGGTCAACTGCGTCGGGCTGTTCGACTACTACCTCGGGATCGACGAGCTCGACGACGACGTGCTCGACGCCGCGTTCACCGAAGCGATGAACGTCAACGTCCGCAGCCACCTGCTGTCGGTGAAGGCCAGCCTCGAACACCTGCGAGCGAGCAAGGGGAGCGTCGTGCTCACGCTGTCGACCAGCAGCTTCACCCCGGGTCGCGGAGGCGTCCTGTATGTCGCCTCGAAGTTCGCCCTCCGCGGTGTGGTGCTCGCCCTGGCCGACGAGCTCGCGCCAGACATACGGGTGAACGGTGTCGCCCCCGGCGGAACCGTCGGCACCGACCTCCGCGGGTTGCGCAGCCTCGGCTTGCACGACCGCAGCCTCGGCGCCGACCCGGACCGCGAGTCGAGCATCCGGGCGCGCAGCCCGCTCGACGTCGCGCTCGACGGAGCGGACCACGCGCACAGCTACGTGTTCCTCGCGTCGGACGAATCGCGTGGCATGACGGGCCGGTTCCTCCACCCGGACGGCGGAGCGAACCTGCTCCCACCTGATCGTCGACCACCAACCTCCAGCACATCACCAACCACGAGCACACGGGAGCAACCGCGTGAGTGAAAGTTCGGACGACGGGTTACCGGTCCGCCGGGTACTCGGGATCGTCGGCAGCCTGCGCCGCGAGTCGTTCAACGCCAAGCTCCTGGCGGCCGCCCGATCGATGGCGCCCGACCGACTCGAGATCGAGGTCGCCACCGATCTGATCCGATTGCCGCTGTTCAACGAGGATCTCGAGGTCGACGGCCTTCCCGCTGACGTCGTGGCCATGCAGGACCGGATCCGTTCCGCCGACGCGCTCATCCTGGCGAGCCCGGAGTACAACTTCGGCGTCCCCGGCCCGGTGAAGAACTTCGTCGACTGGGCCTCCCGGCCGCCGGGGCGAGGCCCGCTGGTCGGCAAGCCCGTGGCGTTGATCGGTGCGTCGACCGGCCGGGTGGGCGGAACGGTGCAGTCGCAGGGTCAGCTGCGCGTCGCGCTCGCCGTCGTCGGTGCCCACGTGATGCCGTCGCCACCGGTGCTGGTGTCGGAGGCCTCGTCGAAGTTCAACGGTGAGCAACTCGACGACGAGATGACCTCGAAGGTGCTCGGGATCGCCTTGCACCGGTTCGTCGATTTCGTCGACGCGTTCACGTCCGGGGAGTAGGCCGCTGACCTGGACAGGGTCGGGTACGGGTGCTAAACTGAATCCACCTTCAGAAATTGGACGCACCACGAAGCGGAGAGTCAGATGCCGGTCAAGCTCGAACGAGGAATCCATCACGTCGCCTACGCCTGCCGCGATCTCGAGGCGACGAATCGGTTCTACGAGGAGCTGATGGGCTTTCCGCTCGTCCACACCGAGATCGGCGCGGTCGGCGACGGGTTCATGCGCCACGTGTTCTACGACACGGGTGAGGGCGGGATGCTGGCGTTCTTCGACGTGCATGGCGTCGGTGAGGCCGACAGCTGGACCTCGGAGATCTCGACAGCGAACGGGTTGCCGATCTGGGTGAACCACATCGCCTTCGGCGCCACCGAGGAGTCGCAGGCGGCGGCGCGGGCCCGCTTCGACGCCGCCGGGATCGAGCCGCTGATGGAAGTCGACCACGGGTGGTGCCACTCGCTCTACTACGTGGACCCCAACGGGATCATGGTCGAGTTCTGCCGCGACACCCCCGGCGTCGAACCCGACACCGCGGCAGCTCGCGAGCTCCTCGACGCCGTCCCGGCGGGCGTCGAAGCGCCGGTCTGATCGATCGCGGTCTGATCGATCGCGGTCAACGGTCGTCGAACCAGTCCGCGAGCGCCGACGGC
>CAZYWK010000018.1:17341-46731 GCA_964651825.1 uncultured Ilumatobacteraceae bacterium
CGAGCACGAGACGCCTCGGACAGGTACTCGAGTGGGGACGCACCGTCGACCCGGGCGAGCAGCAGCGCTGGGAGCCATCGAGCGACGCGTGCCGAGAGCGCATCGTCGTCGCGCAGCGAGTAGCCGTCGATCAAGGCCGTCGCCGCTGTGCGCAGCGAGGCTCTGTGCCGGTCGAGATGTACCCCCTTGGCGCACAGGTGGGTGAGGCAGAACGCCACGTCGAAGGCCGGGTCGCCCCAGGTCGCACACTCGGCGTCGAGCAGCACGACGCGACCGTCGCCGACGAGGATGTTCTTCGGGCTGACGTCCCCGTGGATCACCGTCGACGACTCGCCGTCGAACGAGTCGACGAGTGAACGCAGAGGTGCGTCGAGGTCGGGATGGCACGCGGCGGTGCGTTCGATGTACGGCTCGAGGCGCAGCGCGACGAACAGCGGCCGGTTGTCGAACCGTTGCCGGTGGTCGGGGGTGGCGAGGACCTGATGGATCTGCCGCAGCACCGATCCGACGGAACGTGCGACGTCTGGATCGACCTGACCGTCGAGCAGCACCGACTTCCAGGTCACGAAGATCTCCGGGTCGAGCAGCTCGAGCAGCAGCGTGCCCGAGGGCTCGTCGAAGCCGAGCAGCCGGGGAACCGCCGCTGGAAGGGCGCCACCCACGGCTTCGAGCCAGCGCGCCTCGGACGTCGAGCGTTCGGTCGGGGCCTCCCAGCGCTGCGCGGTCTTGAGGACAGGGAGGGCTTGTTTGGCGCAGTAGTCACCGTCGAGCGTGGCGATGCGCCAGATGTCGGAGGAGACGCCTCCGGTCAGCGGTTCGGCGTGGGTGATCCTGGAGGTGGGGACACCGAGCCGGTCGAGGCTCGCCGCGAGCTCCGTTGGAAGCTGGAGGGCCGGGCTGCTCACACCACGCGATCCATCAGTTGCTCGCCGTCGCGCAGCCGCCGGCAGTTGTCGATGGCGCGCCGCCAGCATCGCTCGAGGGTCTCGTCGGTGAACCATCCCACGTGGGGCGTGGCCACGAGTCCGCGGGCGCGCAGCAGGGGATGAGCGACAGGCAGCGGCTCCTCGGGCCAGACGTCCAGGCACGCACCGCGGAGGTGCCCGCGGTCGAGGGCCTCGATCAGCGCCTCGTGATCGACGAGCCCGCCCCGCGACGTGTTGACCAGCAGCGCTCCCTGCTTGACCAGGGCGAGGCGGCGACGGTCGAGGAGGTTTGCGGTGTCGTCGGTGAGCGGCAGGTGCAGGGAGATCACGTCGCTCGTCGTCAGGAGGTCGTCGAGGGCAACCCAACCCGGGCGATCGTCGCGGACCGAGTGGTGAACGACGTCGGCGCCGAGGGCGGCGGCGGCCGACGCGACGCGCTGGCCGATCGAGCCGAAGCCGATCACGCCGACGCGGCGGCTCCCGAGCTCGGCGCCGGGCGTCGGCGCCGAGGGCTGGCCTGGCCAGGCTGTGCCGGCGACGGTGGCCGCGTGCACCGACGGGAGCTCGCGCAGCCCGGCGATCATCAACCCGAGCGTCATCTCGGCCACCGCCGGTGCGTTGGCCCCCGGCATGTTCGTCACGGCGATGCCACGCCGTTGCGCCGCTGGTAGGTCGATCGTGTTCACCCCGGTGCCGAACTTCTGGATCAGCCGGAGCACGGGAGCGGCGTCGATGTCGGCGCCCGACACCGGATCGAGGACGTGCAGCAGCACCTCGGCGCGGGCCAGCTCCTCCCCGAAGCGGGGGTCGCCGCGAGCCACGTCGGTGAACGTCGCCCAGGGCGGCAACGTCGCATCGACGAGCCGGCGCAACGGATCCGGGGCGGGCCGGTCGAGCAGCACTCTCATCGAGGGAGGATCTCGTCGGCGGCGGCGAGCAGCCACTGGTCGATCGACAGGTAGAGCAGGCGGGCGCCGGCCCGGCGCAGCTCGTCGACCCGGTCCGGCGTCGCCGACGTGCCCGCGACCTTGCCTGCGGCGGCGATCGTCGCGAGGCCGCGGTCGATCTGTTCCCGCACGTCGGGGTGGCCGGGATCTCCGAGGTGGCCCATCGAGTCGGCGAGGTCGTTCGGGGCGATGAACACCACGTCGAGCGTGGGGATCCGGCACAGGGCGTCCAACTCCTCCAGGACCTCGACGCTCTCGACCTGGACCACGGTGATCGGGCTCAGCGCCTCGGAGGCGAAGAAGTCCGGCCGCCCGTACGAGCGTCGGCCGCGGGTGACGCCCCGGGTGCCGTGAGGGCTGAACCGTGCCGCGGCGACGAACGCCTCGGCCTCGTCGACGCCCGACACCTGCGGCAGCACCACGCCATGTGCGCCGAGCGAGAGCGCCCGCCCGACCCGCCACGGTTCGAACGCCGGGATGCGCACGAGTGCACCGAGGTGCCAGAGGTCGGCGGCCCGGGTGAGGTCGCCGAGCTGGTCCCACGTCAGCGGACCGCTCTCGGCCTCGAGCCACACCCCGTCGCCGCGGGTCTGGCCGAGCAGGTCGACCAGGTCGCTCGTCATCGCCGCGCTCGCGAGCACGGTCGCCAGTCGCCCGGATGCCAGCGCGTCGCGCAACCGGTTGGTCTCGCGTCCGCTTGGCCGCTTGGGCGATGTCATGCCAGGATCGTAGGTGAATCGAGTTTCAGAAATCGAACGATGGTCATGGGCCGAGTCATGAGGGGTGCGTGTCGTGAGTGCTGCCGCCGGTGAGATCGAGACGTTCCGGGCGCGCCGGGTGTGGGACTCGCGTGGCCGGCCGACCGTGGAGGTCGAGCTGAGCACGACCGCTGGTGGCCGCGGGCGGGCGATCGCCCCGTCTGGCGCGTCGACGGGCAGCGGGGAGCGTGCCGAGCGTCGCGACGGAGGCGAGCGGCTCGGTGGCTTCGACGTCCGCGATGTCGTGGCATCGGCCAACGACCGGCTGCCAGCCGCGCTCGCCGGTGTGCCGGCGACCTTCGCGGCCGTCGACGCGGTGCTCGAACGACTCGACCCCGACCGTGCCGCGCCGGTGTTCGGCGGGAACGTGCTGATCGCGACCTCGATGGCTGCCGCGTGGGCGCAGGCGGATGAGGCCCAGATGCCCCTGTGGGCGGTGCTCGCCGGGGAGGATCGCCCGTGGCTGCCGGTGCCCCAGATCCAGATCATCGGCGGTGGCGCCCACGCGCAACGGTCGCTCGACCTCCAGGACCTGATGGTCGTGCCCCTCGGTGCGTCGACGTTCGCCGAGGCCATCGAGTGGACCAACGAGGTGTACCTGGCGGTCGGCCGGCGACTCGCGCCGAGGGGTGCGCACGGCGTCGCCGACGAGGGCGGCTTCTGGCCGGTGTTCACCTCGAACCACGACGCGCTCGAGGTGCTCGCGAACGGCATCGCCGACGTTGGTCTGCCCGACGGCGACCTGGCGATCTCGGTCGACGTGGCGGCGACCCAACTGTGCCCGGACCCGCTCGCCGGCCGGTACCGATTGGGCCTCGAGGACCGCACGCTCGACCGCGACGCGATGATCCAGCAGGTCGTCGACTGGTGCGGCGAGTACCCGATCGCCACGATCGAGGACCCGCTGCACGAGGGCGATGTCGAGGGTCACCGTGCGATCCGCGCCGCGGTGTCGCCAGCGACGTTGGTGGTCGGTGACGACCTCTTCGTCACGGATCCGGCACGGATCGGCGATGCCGACGGTGCGGCCGATGTGCTCCTGCTCAAGCCGAACCAGGCGGGAACCCTGACCGAGACGGCCGCGGCACTGGCCGCGGCTCGCGCCGCGGGACTCGCGGTGATCGCGTCGGCGCGGTCGGGCGAGACGGAGGACGTCACGATCGCTCACGTGGCGGTCGGTTGGGCCACCGACGGCGTCAAGGTCGGCTCGGTCACGCGCGGCGAACGCACGGCGAAGTGGAACGAGCTGATCCGGATCGAAGAGATCGTCGGCGACTTCGCCGGCCGGCGAGCCTTTCCCGCGCGCGCCTGACGGTTCCGGGTCACGCGTGCCGGGCGACCCAGTCGGCGATCAGGTCGGCGACGGCGTCGCGGCCCTGATCCTCGAAGTAGTGCGCCCCGGGCAGGAAGGCGAGCTCGGTGTCGGTCGAGCCCAGCGCGCGGTGGATCGCATGGGCGTCGGACGGGTAGACGCCCCGGTCACCCGTGGACTGCACCACGAGCGCGGGCTCGGTGATCCGGGCGAGATGGGGCGCTCCCTGGCACTGGGATTCGCGGAGGCTCCACATCGACAGCCACGAGCGCAGGGTGCTCGTGCGGCCGATGCCGAGCGGGCCGAAGTTCGCCCGCTTCGCGTCACCCTGGTAGCAGCCGAGCTCGCGATCGGACGGGTCGATCGAGAGGTCGAGGAACCGCGGGTCGGCCCACACGCGGTGGACGTTGAACAGGCGGTCGTGAGCGCCTCCGGCGCGCAGGCGATCGAGCTCTCGAACACACCAGTCGCTGAGCCGGTCGTTGCGCTCGCGCTGTGCGGCGCGGTACCTGGCCACGAAGTCCGCCGAGTAGCCCGGACCGTTCGCCGGATCGAACATGTCGAGCGCGGGATCGACCGACAGCGGATCGGTCTCGTCGACGATCGACGGGTCCATCCAGGCGGTCAGCACCTCCGGCCGGCCCGGATGGGCATTGAGTGACACGTACAGATCGGCGGGCGGGAGGTCGAGCACCTCGGCCGGGAGCGCCATGTCGCGCGCCGCGGTGATGTTGGGGGTGGTCGCTTGGGACTGGTACGCCCCCATGAGCGAGCCTCCCCCCGAGTTGCCGAGGATGACGACCGTGTCGACGCCGGCGACCTCGCGGAGCCAGCGCACCCCGACGCCGATGTCGATCAGTGCGTGCTCGAGCAGGAAGTACGGCTCGTTGCCCCGGTAGCGGGTGTTCCACCCGAGGAACCCGAAGCCACGCGCCGCCAGCAGGTCGGCCATGTAGTGCTCGGAGAAGTCGACGTTGTAGTGGGTGGCGATGAACGCGATCTTGGGGGCGGTGCCCGCGGGCGAGTGGTAGATGCCCTGGCAAGGGTTGGTGCCGTGGCCCGCTCGGCCCAGTGTCGGCGACGTCGCCGACACCCACCGCTTGTCGACGCGACGGGTTGGGGCTTGATCTGACGAATCGATCATGGGGTCCTTCCGCTCGGAGGTCGATCCTCGGTCTTGACCGATTTATGAATCTGATGTTAGGTTCAGGAAGTAGGGTGTGTCAACGGACACACCTGGCCGACGGAGGTCCCGCCGACCAAGCGATCCTGAGGGGGATGGAACACCATGCGCAGCAAACTGCTCATTGCGACGGTCACCGCCGTCAGTCTGGTTGCCGCCGCGTGCGGTAGCGACGACGACGGTGCCGACACGACCACCGCGGCGACCGAGGCCCCGGGTGACACGAGCGAGCCGGCGGCGACCGATGCGCCCGCTGCCACCGACGCCCCGGCCGACACGACCGAATCCACCGGTGGCGATGTCGATCCGGCCGACGTCACGACCGGGCCAGGCGTCACCGACACCGAGATCCACACCGTGGTGCTCAACGACTTCTCGGGTCCGATCGCGTCGATCGGTACCCCGGCCGCGATCGGCAGCGAGATGTACTTCGATGCGCTCAACGCGCAAGGCGGCATCTGTGGACGCGACGTCATCGTCGATCGCGGGGACACGAAGTACGACTCCCAGGTCGCCATCCAGCAGTACCGGGCGATGAAGGACGATGTCGCCTTCGTCACCCAGTTGCTCGGCACCGGAACGGTGTTCGCGCTGGCGAACGACGTCGAGCGCGATCAGCTCACCACGTTGGCCGGCACGCTGGCCGCCGGGGTGATCCCGCTGCCCTACATCTACGTCTACCAGACGCCGTTCCCGCTCGAAGCCGTCAACGCGATGGCGTGGGTCAGCGACGAGATGGGCGCCGACGCGCCGGTCAAGGTCGGCGTCATCTACCAGAACGACGCCTACGGCGAAGAGGGACTGGACGCGATCGAGTACTCCGCGGAGACCGAGAACATCGAGGTCGTCGCAACGGCGTCGTACTCGCCGACCGACGAGGACTTCACCTCGCAGGTGCAGGCGATGATCGACGGCGGTGCCGAGGTCGTCTGGCTCCACGACACGCCGAGGCAGACCGGCGGGGTGCTCGGCGTGGCCGCCCAACTCGGGTTCGAGCCGCTGTTCATGAGCAACTCGTCGGGCTTCGCGTCGGCGCTCGCCGAGCCGTTGGGAGCGTTGCTCGACAACTACCGGGTGGTGAACTCGAACGCGTCGATCATCTCCGACAACGACGAGATCGCGGTGATGATCGCCGCCCACGACGAGTACGCCTCCGACGTGCCGCTCGACAACTGGATGGTCACCGGCTGGATCTCCGGCAAGGTGACCCACGCCGCGCTCGAGCGGGCCTGCGAGCTCGGCGACCTGTCACGCGACGGCATCGCCGCGGCGATGGTCGGCTTGGAAGTCGACATGAACGGGATCGCTCCCGACATCAGCTTCGGCGAGACGCCGGACGAGCGGATCCCGGCCCGCGCCGCCCAGGTGAACGAGATCGACGCCGACAGCGGCCTGCCGACTCCGGTGTCGGACTTCATCGAGAGCGAGGCAGCGCTCGCTTGGACGCTGCCCTGAGCCGAGCACCCGCACGTGGCGGTTCGTCCCCTGACGGGGGCGAACCGTCACGGGAGCCAGCGGCCAAGACGGACAAGACGCCCAAGGGACGCGCCACACGGCGAGCGTTCCAGGAGGCGGCGCGGGAGGTGTTCGCCCGCGACGGGTACGTCAACGCCCGCCTCTCCGACATCGCCGAGGCGGCCGGCAAGTCGGTCGCCTCGTTCTACAACTACTACGACAGCAAAGAAGAGCTGCTCGTCGACATCGCGTCGGACTTCGACGAGGAGCTCCAGCGCTCGGTCGCCGAGCCGTTCCGCCGTGGCCTCCCGGTGGAGGACGCGTTGCGGCAGAGCATCGCCGACTTCTGGCACCACTACCGGCGTCGCCTCCCCGAGGTCGTCGGCATCTTCCACGCCTCGATCGTCGATCCGGTGTTCGCCGAGCGCTGGCGCCAGATCCGCACGAACGGCACGGTGACCATCGCCCGAGGCATCCGGGCCGCGCAGGCCGAGGGGTTCGCGCCGGGGCTCGACCCGCTCATCGCCGCATCGGCGCTCTCGGGGATGATGGAGCACTTCTGCTACGTCTGGCAGGCCCAGGGCGGCGATGCCGTCGACGTCGAGCTCACCGACGACGTCGCTTTCGACACGCTCTGGACGCTCTGGACGCACGCGATCTACTGGACGGCGCCACCCGAGTTCCCGAAGGGCGACGTGGCCGGACGTGACGGCTCGGGAACCGGCACGCGGGGTGGCACGTGAACACGTTGCTCCGGGCGCGCAAGGCACTGCCGATCATCGACGACGCCGACACGCTGCCGGCCCTGCTCGTGGCGCGGGCCCGGACGCACCCCGACCGGATCGCGTTCCGGCACAAGGATCTCGGCATCTGGCAGTCGATCACCTGGAAGGCCTACCTCGACAGCGTTCGGGAGATCGCCTACGGCCTGCGCGTGCTCGGGGTCGAGGCCGGCGATCGGGTGGCGATCCACTCCGAGAACCGTCCCGAATGGGTCTTCGCCGACCTGGCCGCCGAGTGCCTCGGCGCGATCGTCGTCGGGGTGTATCCGACGAACCCCGCGCCGGAGGTGGAGTACCTGCTCGGCAACTGTGGCGCCGCCGTGCTCGTCGCGGAAGACCAGGAGCAGGTCGACAAGGCGTTGGCCGTCGCCGCCAACTGTCCCGACCTGCGCCGCATCGTCGTGATCGACCCGAAGGGTCTGCGCGGCTACGACCACCCGCTGTTGATCACCCTCGACGAGGTGATCCAGGCCGGGCGCGCGGCCGCCGACACCGATCCCGACTGGTTCGACGATGCCGTCGCCGCGGTGTCGGCCGACGAGGTGTCGTGCATCGTCTACACGTCGGGAACGACCGGCCCGCCGAAGGGCGCCATGCTGACCCACCGGAACTGTCTCGTCGGGGCCCGCGCCTTCGTCGACGGCATGGGAGTCGATTCCAACACCACCACGGTCTCCTACCTCCCGCTGTGTCACGTCGCGGAGCGCATCTGGACGATCTTCATCTCCCTGCTCGCCGCGCCGACGATCAACTTCGCGGAATCGGTCGAGACCGTCCAACGCGACATCCACGAGATCGCCCCGACGTTCTTCGGCGCGGTGCCGCGGATCGCGGAGAAGATGCAGGCGGGCGTCGAGATCAAGATCCAAGACGCCTCGGCACTGAAGCGGTACAACTACCGCCTCTGGATGCGAGTGGGTCGTTCGGTCGCGCGGGAACGCCTCGGCAAGGCCGGTGACCTCGGACTGGCGTCGCGCCTGAAGTACCAGATCGGCAACGTCTTGCTCTACCGCGCGCTGCGCGAGCGCCTCGGGCTGCGCAACGTGACCCACTGCCTCGTCGGCGCCGCACCTCCCTCGCCCGAACTGCTCGAGTACTTCCACACCATGGGCGTGCCGATGGTGCAGACGTACGGGCAGACCGAATGTGGCGGCTCGTCCCACCTCCACCACGGGTGGGACATCGCCTACGACACGGTCGGCACGGTGCTCCCCGGCTACGAGTGCCGGCTCGATCCGGACACCGGCGAGGTCCTGCTCCGCGGCGACGGTGTGTTCGCCGGCTACTGGCGAAACGAGGCGGCCACCGCCGACACGGTTCGTGACGGCTGGTTGCACACGGGCGACCAAGGAGCCATCACCGAAGCCGGGCACCTCAAGATCACCGGTCGCCTGAAGGACATCATCATCACCTCGGGCGGCAAGAACATCTCGCCCGACTACATCGAGAACGAGCTCAAGTTCTCGCCGTACGTGCGCGAGGCGATCATCGTCGGGGAGGGCCGCAAGTACATCGCCGCGCTGATCGGGATCGAGTACGACACGGTCGGGCACTGGGCCGAACAGCGGGGGATCGCCTACACGACCTACCGGGATCTGTCCGAACGCGAGGAGGTGTTCGAGTTGATCGCCGACTGGGTCAAGTCGGTCAACTCGAAACTCGCCCAGGTCGAGCAGGTCAAGAGGTTCACGCTGCTCACCAAGGAGCTCGACCACGAGGACGCCGAGCTCACGGCCACGCAGAAGGTCCGTCGCGGCGCGATCGCGGCGAAGTTCGAGGATCTGATCGAGGAGTTGTACGCATGACCAAGTTCCTCCAACTGCTGTTCTCCGGCGTCAGCCTGGGCATGATCTACGCGCTGATCGCCCTCGGGTTCGTGATCATCTACAAGGGGTCGCGGATCTTCAACTTCGCGCAGGGCGAGTTCGTGATGCTGGCCGCCTACATCGTCGTCGCCGTCGGCGCGAGCAACCCCTACGTGCTCGCGGTGCTCACCGCCGTCGCGGTGCTCGTGGTCCTCGCCGTGGTGGTCGAGCGGTTCGTGCTGCGCAAGATGCTCGGCGAGCCGTTGTTCTCGATCGTGATGGTCACCCTCGGGATCGGCATCATCATCCGGGCCGTGATCACCATGATCTGGGGCTACCAGGACAAGGGCTTCGCCGATCCCATCGGGCCCTCCGTGGTGCGGGTGGGCGACCTGGTGTTCGCCAAGACCAGCCTCTGGACGATCGGCGTGTCGGTGGCGTTGCTGGTGGTGTTGTGGTGGTTCTACCAGCGCACCCCGTCCGGGCTCGCCATGCGCGCGACCGCCTCGCACCAGGAGGCCGCGCTGGCGCAGGGGATCGACGTCCGGCGGGTGTTCGCCGCGTCGTGGATGATCGCCGGCGTGCTGGCGACGGCGGGCGGCATCTTCCTCGGCGCGTTCCCGCGCCAGGTGGGCCTGTCGATGGGCTTCATCGCCCTGAACGCCCTCCCGGCCATCATCATCGGTGGGTTCGACTCGCTGTCGGGCGCGGTGGTGGGCGGTGTCACCGTCGGGGTGATCCAGGTGATGTCGTCGGGCTACCTCAGCGACTACGGGGGCGGACGGCTCCAGGACGTGATGCCGTCGATCGTGATGTTGGTGGTCCTGCTGATCCGACCTCAAGGCCTGTTCGGCACGCCAGAGATCGAGCGCGTGTAGTGGCGACCACGACACGCTCCGGGGTCTTCTCCACCTCGTACCGCGACGAGCTCGCACTCACCCGCGGGACCACCGCCCACCTCGGCTCGGGTCTCGTGGCGGTCGTGGCGATCATGTTCCCGTTCGTCGCCGGGAGCACCTGGCAACCCCTCGGGGTCTTCACGCTGATCGCCGCGATCGGGGCAGTCGGCCTGCAGCTCCTCACAGGGGTCGCCGGCCAGGTGTCGCTGGCCCACGGCGCGTTCCTCGGCGTCGGCGCCTACACCGCGTCGTGGCTCGGCGCCGACCAAGGGCTCCCGGTGTTCATCTGGTTGCCCGGTGCCGGTCTCGTCGCCGCGCTGGTCGGCGGCATCGTCGGCCCGATCGCCACACGTCTTCGCGGTCTGTACCTCGCGGTCGTCACGCTCGCGCTGTCGTTCATCCTGAACTACGTCTTCGAGGTCTGGGACGGGCTGTCCGGCGGCAGCGTCGGCCGATCGGCCATGCCGTTGAGCATCAACGGCACCGATCTGCTCGACGGCGTGACCGTGCTCGGCCTGCACCTCAACGCGAACCAGGCCTACTGGTTCGTGGTCCTCGCGGTGCTCGTCGTGATGGGCTATGGCGCACGGAACATCCAGCGCACGCGGATGGGGCGAGCGTTCCTCGCGGTGCGCGAGCGAGATCTCACCGCGGCGGTGGCCGGCGTGCCGGTGACCGCCACGAAGACCGCGGCGTTCGTCGTCTCGTCGTTCTACGCCGGGGTGGCCGGGGCGTTGCTCGCGGCCTACCAGTCGTACGTGCTGCCGTCCCAGTGGGGGCTGGGTCTGTCGATCCAGTACATCGCGATGATCGTCATCGGCGGGCTGGGTTCGGTCGCCGGGGCGATCATCGGCGCCGCCTTCGTGACCGGGCTTCCCGAGCTCGTGCGCTCGCTCACCGGGGTGTTCCCGTTCATCGACGAACAGACCTCACCCACCGGCGGTGTCACGGTCGAGCTCGTCGCGCAACTGATCTACGGCATCGTGATCGTGGTGATCCTCGTCTACGAACCACAGGGCCTCATGGGGGTCTGGCGCCGCTTCCGCGCGTTCTGGTCGACCTGGCCGTGGAGCTACTGATGGCGACGACCGCTCCGCCGGAGACCGCGCTCGAGGTGCGCAACCTCGAGGTCTTCTACCAACGGCTCTCCCAGGTGCTGCGCGGCGTCAGCCTGAAGTTGCCGAAGGGTTCGATCGTCGCGCTGCTCGGGCCCAACGGCGCGGGGAAGACGACGACGTTGCGGGCGATCTCGGGGCTGCTCGACGTGCACGACGGCGACATCCGCAAAGGGCAGGTGCGTCTCGGCGACGAGGACGTCACCGGTGCACCGTCGGCCCGGATGGTCAAGCGTGGCCTCGCGCAGGTGCTCGAGGGTCGCCAGGTGTTCCCCGATCTGAGCATCGAGGAGAACCTGCGCACCGGGGCGCACACCCGGCGCCGCAGAGGCGACGTCGCGGGTGATCTCGATCGTGTCTACACCCGGTTCCCCGTGCTCGCCGAGCGACGCTCCGGGTTGGCCGGCTACCTGTCGGGTGGCGAGCAGCAGATGCTGGCGATCGGTCGGGCGCTGATGGCGTCGCCGACGGTGCTGCTCCTCGACGAACCGAGCCTGGGCCTGGCGCCGAAGCTGGTCGAAGAGATCGGGGCCGTGATCCGCGACATCAACGCCGACGGCACCTCGGTGCTGCTCGTCGAGCAGAACGCCATGATGGCGTTGTCGATCGCGCAGCACGGCTACGTGATGGAGAACGGGCGCGTCGTGATGGACGCACCGGCCGCGAAGCTCCTGCGCGACGACGACATCCGCGAGTTCTACCTCGGCGTGCACGGCGGGTCACGCGTCGACTACCGGGCGATCAAGCACTATCGGCGGAAGAAGCGGTGGCTGTCATGAGCTCGGTGCTCCTCGATGTCCAAGGGCTCAGCCTCGCGTTCAAGGGCGTCCGCGCCATCGACGACGTGTCGTTCCAGGTGCACACCGGTGAGGTGTTCGCGATCATCGGGCCGAACGGTGCCGGCAAGACGTCGGTGTTCAACTGCGTCAGCGGGGTCTACCTGCCCACGAGCGGTTCGATCACCTTCGACGGCACCGACATCACCGGGATGCGGCCGCACAAGGTGGCGAGCCGCGGCGTGGTGCGCACGTTCCAGAACGTCGAGGTGTTCCCGACGATGACGGTCGTCGACAACCTCCTGCTCGGGCGGTACCACCACATGAAGACGGGGCTGCTGAGCGGGGCGCTCTGGGCCGGACGCGCCGTGCGCGAGGAGGTCGCGCAACGGCGCAAGGTGGAAGAGCTCATCGACTTCCTCGAGATCCAGTCGATCCGGTCGACGGCGGTCGGGTCACTGCCGCACGGGCTCCAGAAGCGGGTCGAGCTCGGCCGGGCGCTGGCGATGGAACCGCGCATCCTGCTGCTCGACGAGCCGGTCGCGGGGATGAACCAGGAGGAGACCGAGGACATGGTTCGGTTCATCCTCGACGTCAACGAGGATTTGGGCGTCACGGTCGTCATCGTCGAACACGACATGGGGGTCGTGATGGACATCTCCACTCGGATCTGCACCCTCGACTTCGGGCGAGTCGTGGCGATCGGGGAACCGGAGGTCGTCGCCAACGACCCGGCCGTGATCGAGGCCTACCTCGGTGGCGCCGTCAGCGGCGGGGCGTGAGCAGTGGGGGCGTAGGTTGGAGCCATGAGCAAGCCTGTGGAACTGGCGGACGTGGCGGACCGGCTCGACGAGTTCGGGCCGGTCGCGATCCTGGTGACGGTCGGCCCCGACGGACGGCCGCACGTCGTCACGGTGGTCGTCGACCACGACGAGCGAACCATCCGCACGTCGGTGGGCGCCACCACCCGCCGGAACGCGACGGAGCGCCCGGCGGTCACGCTGGCCTGGTACCCGGCGCCGGGTGGGGAGTACGTGCTGCTGCTCGACGGGACCGCGGCGCCGTCGGGCGACTCCGACGACCGTGGCGCGGGAGCGATCGAGATCGTCGTCGACCACGGGATCCTCCACCGGCTCGCCGGCACGGGCGACGGCCCGAGCTGCGTGGCCATCGCCGACGGCACGTGACCGTCTGCTCGCCGACGGCTACGTCAGCGAGGAGGTCATGTCGGCGAGGAGGTCGTCGAGGAGGAGCTCCTCGTGGACGGTGCGGTTGGCCGTCGACATCTCCGCGGTGAGTTCGGGGTCCCAGCCGGCGAGCACCGGAGCCCCCTCGAGCGCCGGCAGCTCGCCGGCGAGCGGGGCGAGCCTGGCCAGGGCGTCGAGATAGTCGGACGCAGACATCCGCCACGGTCGGCAACCGTGGACACCGATCATGTGCTGGGCGATGGCTAGGCCCGGCCAGTCGAAGTCGCCGTGGTACCACAGCTCGGCGCCGGCCGAACGGAGTTGGCCGAGTGTGGCGAGCACGACGATCGCCGGCTGGCCGTGCGTGCACACGGCCGCGGCAGTGGTGCCCCGGTCGATCGCCACCTCGAGCACGCGCGGGTTCTCGCAGACGAACACCGTGCGGTCCGCGGGCGGCCGAAGCTGGACGCGCCGCAGGTCGCGAACGGTGAGGTGGGTCTCCCAGCCCGACGCGGTTCGCACATCCAGCCAGGTGCCGCCGGACTGCGACCGCAGGCCGATGGTGAGCGCGGTGGTGGACACCTCGTCGGTCTGCACACCGACCGCCTGCCAGAGCTCGCGCCGTGCGGCCGCGCCGCGCCGGTACGGCTCGCCCACGATCACCGCCGCGGCACGCAGCACCAGCGACGCGAGCACGCTGCCGTCGTCGAGCGCGTGGGCGTTCCCGGTGACGAGCGCGGCCAGGTCGCCGCGAGCGACCGGCTCTCGGCCGGTGACGACCGGCAGCGAGGCGAGGCAATGCACACCGGCGACGAGCGTGGCCGCCGCCCGCTCGGGCGTGAGCCGCCCGAGTGCCCCGGCGCGGCGGACGTCGTCGAGCCACGGCTCGACCCACGCCCGGCCGTCGAGCCCGGAGGCGGTGATCTGGGCGCGCCCGGCCGACCAGACCGCGTCACGTGCCGACCGCCGCGCGGCCCGGACGCCCGGCCGATCGACCAGCGGAGCCGTCTCGCGCTCGACGAGCGCCACCAACCCGGCGCGGCCCGTCGCCCGTAGGCGGCCGTCGAGTGCGGCCAGATCGATCGTGGCGCGTTCCTCCGGCACCGGGCGTCCGAGGAGGCCGGCCAGAGCGTGCCGTTCGTCGCGCGTCAGCGCGTCGACGGTCAGCCTCCCGGTGGCCTGCAACCCGTTGCGTTGCAGGCGTTCGGCGAGGAGCATCCAGACGCGGTCGAGTGCAGTGGTCACGTCACGTCACGTCACGTCACGTCACGGCTCGTTCGGGTCCGTCGGTCATACGGTCACGAGCGTCCTGCGTTGACCGTCCCAGTGGAAGTGGACGAGCGCCACGCCGGGTGTACCCGGGTCGCGGATCGCCTCGTAGATCTCGATGCCGGGCACGGTCGGGAAGCAACCCCACAGCCGTTCACTCGTCAGGACCACGTCGAGGTTGAGGTCGACGAGCAGACCGAGCAGTTGGCCGTGCGTCGGCTCGTCGACCTTGGCGAACGCGTCGTCGAGCAGCAGCAGCCGCGGCGCGGTGGGAGTGTCGCGGGCGATGGCATCGAAGTGGGCCGCTGCCGCGGCGAACAGCGCGAGATATGACAGCACGCGCTGTTCGCCCTGGGAGAGCCCGAGCCGGTTGGAGAGCATGCGCAGCGACCCCGGCGCGGCGGAATCGCTGACCTTGACGTTGAAGCGGTGCCAGGCCCGGTAGTCGAGCGCCTGCCGCAGGTGTTGCTCGTAGCTGGCCGACGGATCCGCCGCCCGCTCGGCCTCGATCAACGCGAGCAGTGCGTCGCGCAAGGCGGTGTCGCGGTCGGTGCCGTCCGCAGCGCCATCGACGGTGGCGAGTTGATCGATGAGCAGTTGTGTCGCGGTGGCCGCGGTGGCCGGTGCGTCGTCGCGCAGGTGCCAGTCGAGATGGGCACCCTTGCCGTGCGAGGTGCGCACCCCGGCCAGCGTGCGGTTGGTACCGCGCACGAGGTCGTGGGCGTCGAGCAGCTTGCTGCGCAGCTCGTCGGCGAGCTCACGGAGCAGGAAGCGTTCGAGCACCTCGCGCTCGCGAGCGGCGAGCCGGCCGTGGGCGGCCTCGGCCTCGTCGGCCAGCGCGGTGGCGACGACGGCGAGCGGGCGACGCCCGTTGTCGTCGTCGACGTACACGACCTTCACGCCGTCGATCTCGTCAATCGCTGTGTCGTAGCCGCCCGCGAGTGCTTCGTTGAGCCGGTCGTAACGGGCGAGGACCAGCGAGTCGGCGACCGGATCGTCGCCGTCGACGAGCGGGCTGATCGCGCTCGCCAGAGCGACGCCGTCGAGCCCGCTGTCTGGGGTTCCGGCTTCGGAGATGCCGATGTCCGAGATGCCGACATCGTCGGGATGGCGCCCGGTGGCGGCGAGCACGAACCCGTCGAGGCCCGTGGCCGACGCGAGCCGCGCGCCAGCGGCGTCGAGTGCGCCGGCCGCGGCGACTTCGACGCGGGTCAACTCGTCGGCCTTGGCCGCCAGCTGCTCCTCCGCCCGCACGGCAGCGCGGGCCGCCGTGTCGGCTGCTGGTATGGCTGTGTTGTCGAGCTCGGCGATGCGCTCGACCGCGGTGCCATGCCGGGCGAGTAGGTCATGCACGGTCGACCCCAGCGCCTCGCGCAGGGTGGCGAGGTCGGCGGCGGCGCGTGTGTGTTCGGTGCGCACCCGGGCTGCCTCGTCGCGATCGGCGGCGGCCGCGTCGGCCCGCTCGCTCACCCGGTGGATGCACGTGGCCAGTCGTGCGACCGCACGGGTCAGGGCGTCGAGCAGGCTGCGGTGCTCGTTCAGCGCGGCGTCGGCCTGGGCGAGCGAGGCGACGATGCCGTCGAGCTCGGCAGGCGATGTCGGGAGCCCATCGGCGGCGGCCCGATCGGCCACCTCGGCGCGCAGCCGGGCCGCAGCCGCCCGCGCCGCCTCGGCCGACCGCCGGTCGTCGTCGTGGCGCGACCGTGCCGCTTCGAGGCGCGCCTCGGCCGCCGCGGTGCCATGTCGAGCCGCCTGGATCTCCGTGACCGCCGGCAGTGACCGGGGAAGCGCCTCGAGGGAGTCACGAGTGGCGGCCGCCGCGTCGGCGGCGCGGACGGCGGCGGCGAGCTCGGCCTCGCAGCGGTCGAGCTCGGCCCGTGCTTCGGCGAGCTGCCGCGCGCGCGTCGCCCTCCGGGCTCCCGCACCGACGAACTCGAGGGCCGGCTTCGACCACGCCCCGCGTAGGGCGCCGACGGCCCAGCGGCCGTCACCGGCCATCCAGGTGTAGGCCCCTGACCGCTCGCCCCAACCCACCGCGCCCAGCAGTTCGGCGACACGGCCGGGGGATACGGCCATGTCGTCGAGTGCCGCCGGGCGCAGGACCGCCGCCAGCGAACCGCGATGGTCGCTGACGGCATCGCCGTCGGCGCTGACGATGACGTCATGCGTACGGGGGTTGATCGCCAGCCCGTCGGCGGTGACCCACGCGTCGAGCAGCCCCGACGATTCGAGGGCCGCTTCGAGCCCCGCAGCGGTGGTGGGGTCGATGTCGTCGGTCAGGTCGACCAGCTCGTAGAACGGCGCTCCCGCGGCGGGATCACGCTCGCCTGTTCGGAAGCGCGACACCTCCGGCCGGGCCTCGGCGTGCTGTTCGAGTGCCGCCACACGCTCGCGCGCCGTCGTCACATCGTCGCGGCGTGCCTCGACAGCCACACTCGCCGACGCCGCGGTGCCGCGGGCGCGTTCGGTCGGTTCGGCGAGTGCGGTGGCGACCGCGGCGGCGACGTCGTCGGTCCAGCGATCGTCTCGGTCGGTGTCGAGTGCCGCGTCGACGGGGGTCCAGTCGGCGCCGCTGGCAGCAGCGGCACCCGTTCGCGTCCACTCGCGAACGGCGCCGGCCCACGTCGCCTCGGCGGCCGCTTGCTGCTCGTGCCGAGCGCCGAGCGCTCGGTGTTCGGCCTCGACGCGCGCTTCGGACTCGGCCGCGCGCCCGTCGGCGGCGTCTGCGGCTTCAGCGGCACGCTGGGCCGCGCCGGCGCGGACCTTGAGCTCGCCGGCGCGCTCGGCACGGATGACCGCGGTGGCAGTGGCCGACCGAGCCCGCTGCATCGCTCCGGCGATCGTGTCGGCATCGAGCGAAGCGCCGGCCGACCCGGTCAGCGGGGCGCCGAGCAGCCCGGCGTCGAGCCCGGCAGCGACGAGCCACCCATCGGCCCGGGCGGCCGCCTCGGTCGTGGCCTGCGCCTGCTCGCTGACCTCGGCGTCGGCCAGGGCGACGTCGTCGACGGCTTGGGCGTGCGCGGTCGCCGAGCGTGCCGCCGCCTGTTCGGCGCGCTGAGCGGCATGGCCGAGCACTTCGAGGCTGCGTTCGCGTTCGGCGAGATCGAGATGGGCGCGATACGCCTCGCTGGCTTCGAGCGTGGCGCGCTCGTCGTCGCGGGCCGTGCGCTCGGCACGCAGGGCGGCGAGCTCACGGTCGCGGGAGGCGGTCGCCTCGGTCGCATCGTCGGCAGCGCGCCGGGCCCGCGCCGAGTCGCGTTCGGCCCTGGCCCGCTCGGACTCGGCGGTGGTGACCTCGGCGGAGCGCCGGCCGAGCACGGTGCGGGCGTAGCCGCGGTACACGCCGAGGAACTGCCCGAGGGCATTGGCGGTGCGGTCGGCGCGCTCGACCTGCTCGCGGATCGACTCGAGGTCGTCGAAGCGGGCTGCCGCGTCGGAGAGCACACCGGCGTCGATGGGCGGGAGCGCGTCGCTGAGCACGTTGGCCAGCTCGCCGGCCTCGACCCGGTTGCCGATGTTGGGATCGCGCAGGCGGTGCAGGAGGTGGAGCAGGTTGATGTAGCGGGCGTCGTCGAACAGGCCGAACAGGTGTCGGCCGACTCTGCGGCGGTGCTCCTGACCCGACTTCGTGACCGCCTCGTCGCCGAGGTCCTCTTTGAGCTTGTCGAACGACAGGCACTCACCGGCGCGGTCGAGCGTCAGGTCGACGCCCACCCGGCGGTCGGTCGAGAAGAACCAGGAGTCGGTGCTGCCGGTGGCCGTGGACGCCTTCAGGCCGGCGCCGAGCGTGTGGAATCGCTCGCCCTCGGTGCTCCCCACCGCGTCGCCGCAGCGCAACTCGAGCCACACGTAGCCGACATGGTTGCCGGCGGGCCGGCCGTCGGTCATCAACCACTTGACCGTCGTGCGGTCGCGGCCTGTGGCGTCGAGGCGGCGGGTGTCGCCGTCGAACAGGAACGGCAGCAGCACCTCGAGCGCCTTGGACTTGCCGGCGCCGTTCTTGCCGCGCAGCAGCATCCGGCCACCGGCGAAGCGCAGCTCGACGCGGTCGTACTGCCAGACGTTGACGATCCCGGCTCGGTGCAGCACCCACCGACCCGGCTTGCCCGTGGTGTCGGAGGGCGGCGGAACGGCGACCTCGTCGAGGTCGGGAAAGCTCATCAACGTCATGGCAGGTCCTCCAGGTCGAGGTGGGCAGCGGTGGGGACGGCGTCGATCACGTGTGGGGCATACCGGCTGGCGATCGACGCCAGGCGTAGCCCGGCCGGTGTGCGGCGCAGTAGGCCGACGTCGACCAGCAGCTCTTCGACGTCACGCGCGAGCACGTCGGGCCGGTCGGCGTAGGCCTGGGTGTGCCAGCTCGGATGGGTGGCGAACAGCTCGGCGACGACTTCGGCGAGCAGGCCGTCGGGCACGGGCACCGACCCGACGATCGCATCGCGGGGGAGGTCGGTTGGTCGCAGCCGCTGCGCCAGCTCGCTCAATGCGAGCAGCGAGGCGTGGCCGCGGGCGCCGCCGCGCGGGAAGGCGATGTCGGTCAGTTCGTCGCGCGGGTCGAGCGCGGCCACGCCCTCGGCCCGGATCTCGAGTTCGAGCCCGAAGGCGTCGCGCAGGATGTCGGCCTCGCGTCGCTGCGAGTTCCGCAACCAGGCCCACGTCTCGTCGTCGACGTCGTCGACGAGCACAGCCGGCTCTTCCGCGAGCATGCGCCGGGCTCGGTGCCGGGGCCCGGCATGGCCGGGATCCGCGGCGTTGGCCACCAGTACGGCGGGGTGCTCGACGTCGCGTAGCGGCACCGCCAGGAGATGGCGCACCAGCTCGCGCTCGACGTACAGCAGCGCCTCGGCCCCGGCGTTGTCGGCGTAGGCGCCGACGGTACCGTCGTCTTCCACCAGCACGCCCCAGTCGACGAGCTGGATCAGCGCGGCGGTGAGCGCCCGGCGGTCGGACACCGAGTCGTCGCCGAGCGCGACGCCCGCCTCGGTGGCGGCATGGCGGACGTCGTCGACGAGCGTGGACAGCAGCATCTGCTGGCGGCCGGTGAGCAGCACCGCACAGCAGAGGCTGAGATACGCGTAGGCCCGGGGAGTGAACGCCGCACCCGAAGATCGCACCAGCGGCCGGCCCTTGCCGGGGCCGAGGCCGGCCTTGTAGAGGCGGGCGAAGTTGGACTCCACGACGAGGCGGTAGCCGAGGAGCTGGCGGAAGTCCTGCCGGAGGTGGTCGCGGTGGCGACGGATGGCGGCGAACGCCTCGGCGTGGTCGCCGTGGGAGGTGACGAGCGGGTGGCGGAGCAACAGGCGCATCGCATCCTGGCGCTCGACGTCGTCGCTGGAGACCGTGCGGTCAGCCATGGCCGGCCTCCGCAGCGTCGGTGTCGATTGGCAACTGTTCGTCGCCGGTGGTCGGCGGTGAGGCCGCCGGGCGGACGACGACTCCGAAGCCATCGAGGGTCAGGTCGCCGTACGGGCTCTGGACCGTCATGCCGCCGGGTGTGGGGAGGATCCACAGCGTGAGGTCGGCGTCGATGAGGGCGGCATGGGTCCCCGCCAGATTGGGCCCGAATCTTGCGGTGGCCGCGCCGAGCAGCTCGAGCAGCACGCTGAGCGCGGCGCCCGTGAGGCGGACCTCGCCCAGCCGGTCGCCCGCGGCCAGGAGCTCGCCGACCGCGAGGGCGCGGTCGGCCGCTTCGCGCTGGCGCTGTGCGAGCAGACGTTGCTTCACCGCGCCGTGGTCGACGATGCGTGCCGATCGCCCGCGCGGCGTGCGGTCGCCGCGCTCGCGGATGCTGATCGGCACCGGCGCGCCTGGGGCGCGCCACCAGCTGGTGGTGGCCGGTAGCGCCTCGGCGATCTCCGGGTCGAGCAGCACGCCGAGATGGCGGGCGCCGTAGAGCGCGAAGGCCGACGTGTACAGCACGTGCGCCTCGGCGGGCGTCGCGGTGTCGAACCAGCCGGCCAGGCGCAGGAAGTGACGGCGCAGCGATGTCTCACGGCTCGACGCGGCGTTCATCCGCTTGACGTTGGCGAGCAGCGCCCCGACGGCGCGTCCCGCCGCGGCGCGCAGCTGCGTGGACCCCGACGCCCGGGCGTCGTCGGTGCCGAACCAGTCGCGCAGATCGTTCCAGTCGTCGAGTGTGCGGCCGTGGGAGCGCTCGACCCCGTCGCTGCCGGGGCTGGCGGCCAGCAGGCGGGCCATCTCGGGGTCGGCGACGGTCAGCCGGTCGAGCAGCACCGGCAGGTGGGGTTGCAGCCGGTCGAGCGCGTGGCGGATCGGGTCGGAGTGGCGGGCGACGGCCTGCACGATCGTTTCGAGGTAGTCGAGCAGGAGCCCCTTGAAGCCGAGCCACTCGTCGTCGTCGAGGTCGGGGCGGGCCAGCACCGAACCGACGTAGGTGTAGAAGTCGGTGACGGCGGCGGCGAACGACTCGAACTGGAGGAACACCGTGGACACGTTCTCGGAAAGCTCGGCCGGGTCGGCGGTGGCGATGCCGTCATGGCCGAGCGCGGCGAGCGTGGAGAGTCGATGGGCGACCGCCGCCAGCAGTTCGCGCGGCACCTCGCGGGCGCCGCCGGCCGCCGCCAGGACTTCTTCGACCTGGCGGTGGACGCGGACGCCGAGTGCGGTCGCGGCGTAGCGCGCCGGTTGTCGCTGGTAGTCGGCGATCGAGGTGACGCGCACCTCGCGAGGGCTGACGAGCAGGTTGCCGTTGCCGGCGAGATAGCGCAGCCGCTGTTCGACGACCTCGACGGGGAGGTCGATGCCGCGGTTGACGACATCGAGCGCCGACCACTCGGCGAGGAGCGCGCCGGCGAACTCGCGCATGATCCGCACGTAGTCGCCCGACTCCTGCGCGGTGGCGTAGGCGTAGAGCCGCAGACGCTCGTGCTCGCTGGTCGGCTGGGCCATGGGCACAGTCAACCAAAGGGGTGTCACACTCGCCCGGATCCCGCGCCGGCGCTCGTCAGCCGCGGCGGCCAGCGGGTCCGGTCGAGATCGTGATCACGCGCTGCGGGGTGGTCGGGATGTCGTCGGTGCCGAGCGGCGTGGTGATCGTTCGTGTCGCCGGCGCCGACGTGGGTGCAGCCTGGTCGTCGCCGTCGGAGCCGCAGGCGGCCAGCACGCCGATCGCGGCGGCCCCGATCACGAACTGACGGCAGGTGATGTCGTCGACCGGTTCGATCTCGCGTGACGGCCGATCAAGCAGCGGTGGATTGTAGGCGACCTTACATGATCCATTCGGGGCCATTAGCCCAAGCTGTTCGGTAGCCGGCTGGGGTGAGCGGTTGTGGGCAGGACGGCGGGGAGTGGGCGGCTGTGGGTGGCCTTGAGCGTGTCGGGGGCGCGTGAGGTCAAGTCGGTGGGTGCGGGATCGGTGGTGGTGGCCGGCTGGGCGGGTGGTGTGCGGGTGCCGGTGAGCCCGCGCTGTGCCGGTCAGATCCGTAGCGGCAGGGAGTGCACTCGTGTGAACGCGGCGATCAGTTGGTCGGTCCAGGGCCACGTGTTCGAGAGTCGGCAGATGCGTCGTCGGCCGGTGGTGATGAGGTGGCCGGCGGTGTGGAACAAGCAGTAGCGGAGCCGTTTGGGCTCGGCGGTGGCCAAGTCGCCGTCGAGGACGATGAGCCGGCACCAAGCGAGCAGGTCGTGAGCGGTGAGCACGAGATGCAGCCAGGCGGTGTTGATCGCGAACGAGTGTGAGGGCAGGTTCGTCAGCCCGAGGGCTTTGGTGTCGCAAATCTGTCGTTCAGCGCGACCGCGCCCTCGGTAGAGCGCTTCGAGGTAGGCGATGTCGGTGTCGGCGAGGTCGGTGACGAACACTTGGAAGCGGTGCCCGTCCACGTCAGTGAAGGTGAGCTGCGCTCCGGGGTGTGGAACCTCGCGGCGGGCGATCATGCGGCATCGGTCGGGCCAGCCGTCGAGGATGTCGCTGACGAGGTGGGTGATCTCGACGACTTCGGCGTGGTCGCGCCACTCGCCGCCATCCGCGGAGATCGCTGGTTGCCACGCTCGTTTCGGCACGTTGACCAGGACTTTGGCGACGTCGACGTTGAGTTGGTGACCGATCACGAACCGCACACCGCGCTGGCGGCAGTGTTCGACGAACTTGTGTGACCAGCCCGCCGAGTCAGTTCGGGCGATCACCTCGACCTCGGCTGGGTTGATCGGCAGTTGGTCGAGTGCGTCGTCCAACACGACGATGTGGTCGGTGGCGGTGCCTGATCCGGCGTTGCCCGGTCGGAGTACTCCGGCGAGCGCTTCACCGGTGGCATCGAGGTAGGCGAGCAGCGGGTGGAACCCGAACCCACGCTTGTACGTCGGTGCCGCGTGTTCTTTCTCCGAATGCGACCCCACGAGTGTCGCGTCGATGTCGATCACGTAGAACCCCGGATCCGCGCCCGCCGCCCACGCGTTCGCGCGTGCTTGAGCGCGGGCGGTCTTGATCCGCTCCAGCGTGTCGTCATCGACAGCTTCGAGGGTGCGCCACACCGTGGGATGCGACGCCACCTCACCGAACAGGTCCGGCTGATCACGTAGCACCGCCACATCTGAGATCGCCTCGCCGCCATCGGCGAGCATCACCGCGACATCCACGAGCACCTCACCACGGTCATGGCCACCGCGACGCTGGGACGCGCCGACCTCAACCCCCGACTGCTACTGAACAGGCTGGGTTAGCTGCAATACCGTCCAGTTAGGTTGGTTGGAGGAGGATTGCGGGTGGCCGGTTGTCGGGTTGGGGCCAGTTGCGATGGTGTCTTCGTTTGACGTGCCATTTGGGCATCTTGCGTTTGATGAGCCGCGGGTTGGCTCTTCGTCGCCGTGGCGGGTTGAGCCGGTCGGCGAGCATCTGGACGACGTGGTGCCAGAGGCCGTCAGGGTCGTGAGGGGGAAAAATCGCGCGCCTGTGAGATCGAGCGGCGCGCGAATCGAAGGGCCGCGACGAAGCTGACCCGGTCGGTGTCGACGCGGGCGTGATCGGCGGCTTCGAACATGAGGGTGCGGATCGCGTAGTGGCAGCACAGATAGCCCCAGATCTCTTGATAGACGAGATCGACGAGCTTCGAGCGCAGCACAATCTTGGGTCCTCGCTGGTGGGTCTTCAACTCGTCGAACGCGGTCTCGATCTCCCATCGCTGCGCGTACGCGGCGGCGAGATCGGCTGCCGACGCGTCGGCCGGGTCGAGGATCGTGGTGAACAACCGATACGCCGTGTCGTTGGTGCGCCCGTCGTCGATCGCGTACTCGATCACCCGAACCTGACGCGGCTCAGCCTTGCGGCCGGCGCTACCCCCCGGGCGTAACTCCCCGATCCATGTGCCATCGTCGAGCGTCTTGACGTGACGCGGTTTCATGTCCGACTTGGCCCGCCACAACAGATCCGCACCGGTCGCTTGGGCCTTATCCCATAACGGGTAGCCACAGAACCCGCGATCGGCAAGTAACACCATCCCCGGCTCGAGACGCTCCACCAACTCGACCGCCAACGTGTTCTCGCCGGTCGTGTATGGCCCAACGACGGCGTCGAACATCGCCCTCGTTCCACACTCAGCGATCGCGACAACACGGGCCTGGGGAAACGCTGATTGCTCACCCTTGTTGACGCCAGGCCGACCGAACTCGGCAGCGTTGACCTCGCTGTCAGCAACATCGAGCGTCATCCCGTCGATGGCGACCATCCGCCGGCCCGCCAACCAACACCCTGGCGTCTTCGCAGTCGCCAACGGTTGCGCAACCCGCTCGAACAACAACTGCAAGGGTGCCGATCCGAGCCGTTCACGAGCCTGGGAGATCCCCGACTTCGACGGCAACCGAACCGGGCCTGCGTCGCCGGTGTCGGCCCACGCGAGCCCGTCGGCCATCAACCCCAACACGTCCTCATAGGAACCGTCCGCGTGCAGCGCCAACCCGATCGCGAAGTACGCCATCGTCTGAGCAGGTAGCGACCGATGACGCTGCTCGGTGCGACCGCACGCAGCAATCACCTCATCGACCACCTCGGCCGGGAACACCTTCGTCACCACCCCGACCGACACCACATCAGACAGTCGCCGAGACGACTCCGGCTTCACCCAACCAGCACGAGGCATTCCCCCAAACTACACCTTTGTCGTTCTAACTGGACGGTATTGGGGTTAGCTGGGCCGGACGTGCGAAGCTGGGACGGTGACCGAGTACGTGCCTCCACTGGCCGACATCCGATTCGTGTTGAGCGAGATCGCCGACCTCGACGCAATCGTTGCCACCGACCTGTTCGGGCATGTCGACGTGGAGACGGTGTTCGACGTGCTCGACGAGGTGGGTCGCTTCACCGCCGACGTGGTGGCGCCCACGAACCGTGACGGCGACGTGATCGGCTCGCAGTGGCAGCCGGACGGGAGCGTGGTGGCCCCGGCGAGCTTCGTCGGCGCCTACCGGAAGTGGGTGGCGGCCGGGTACGGGGCGATGCCGTTCGACCCGGCCTTCGGCGGTGGCGGGTTTCCGTGGGTCACCGCGATCGCGGTGCAGGAGATGGTGACGAGCGCCAACATGGCGTTCTCGCTGTGCCCGTTGTTGACCCAGGGCGCGATCGACGCGATCCACGCGCACGGCTCCGAGGAGCTCAAGGCGACGTATCTGGCGCACATGTTGACGGGGGAGTGGACGGGTTCGATGAACCTGACCGAGCCCCAGGCCGGTTCCGATGTCGGTGCGGTCGCGACGAAGGCCGAGCCGGCCGACGACGTCGCGCCTGGCGCGTGGCGGATCACCGGGCAGAAGATCTTCATCACGTGGGGCGAGCACGACCTGGCCGACAACATCGTGCACCTCGTGTTGGCCCGCACGCCGGGTTCACCGCCAGGAACGAAGGGCATCTCGATGTTCCTCGTGCCGAAGTTCCTGCTCGACGCCGATGGCCGGCCGGGTGAGCGCAACACGGCGACGTGCGTGTCGATCGAGCACAAGCTCGGCATCCACGGCTCGCCGACGTGTGTGATGTCCTACGACGGCGCCCTCGGATGGCTCGTGGGCGGTGAGCGCGACGGGATGGCGAACATGTTCACGATGATGAACAACGCCCGGCTCTCGGTGGGCGCCGAGGGGTTGAGCATCGCGGAACGCGCGTATCAGCAGTCGCTCGCGTTCGCCCAGGAACGCCTCCAGGGCCGGGCGATCGGCGCGCCCGCGGGCACGGCGAGCCCGATCATCGACCATCCCGATGTCCGCCGGATGTTGATGACGCAGCGGGCCTGGATCGACGCCATGCGGGTGCTCGTGTACTTCAACGCGGCGGCACTCGATCGGGCCGATGCCGCCCGTGCTGGCGGTGACACCGCGGCGGCGGTCAGCTGGCAGGAGCTCGCCGATCTGTTGATCCCGCTTTCGAAGGCGTTGTGCACCGACGTCGGCTGCGAGATGACCTCGCTGGCGCTGCAGGTCCACGGCGGGATGGGTTACGTCGAAGAGACCGGAGCGGCCCAGCACTTCCGCGACGCCCGCATCGCCCCGATCTACGAGGGCACCAACGGCATCCAGGCCGCCGACCTCGTCACCCGCAAGCTCGGGATGCGTGCCGGCGCCGTCGTGACCGACCTGCTCGCCGAGTTCGTCGAGACGGCAGGTCTCGTCGGCAACGTCGAGGGGCTCGAGCGGTTCGCGGCCCGCCTCACCGAGGCGATCGACGCGACCCGCAGTGCCACCACCCACCTCGTCGAGCGGGCCGGAACCGATCCGCGCTCCGTGCTCGGTGGCTCAGCGGCCTACCTCCGGATGCTCGGCACCACCGTGTGCGCCGGCCTGCTCGCCAAGTCCGCGCTGACCGCGGCCACCCGAGACGACGACTTCCACCGGGCCAAGGTCGTATCAGCCCGGTACTTCGCCGAACAGATCCTCCCCACGATCACCGGCCTGCTCCCAGCCGTCGAAGCCGACGCCGACGACCTGTACGCGCTCTCCGCGTCGCAACTCGGGTGATCCTGGCCGTCCGCTAACCGGCGAGCCGCTGGGGCGCCGGACGTTCCGTCGCCGCGAGGAGCGCCGCGACGGCATCGGCCCGTCGCGACACGTCGAGCTTCTGGTAGAGCGATGCGACGTGGGACTTCACGGTGGCCCTGGTCACGAACAGGCGGGCGGCGATCTCGGCGAGCGTGAGATGTGTGGCGAGGAGATCGAGGACTCGCCACTCAGCGGGGGTCACCAGCTCGAGGCCGGGGTTCGTCGAACGCTCGGCGATCGGGCGGCGCGGAGCAGCGCGCCGGTCGGCAGTCCGACGCTCGAGCTCGGCGCTCAGCAACTCGCGCAAGACATCGGCTGCCAGGAGCCCTTCGGCGCGCAACGCCGTGTAGAGCCCGTCGGGGAGCAGGACCGTGACGGGGACCATCGTCGACGACGGCGGCGCCGGTTCGGGGCCTGCTCCGTCGTGACGCGGATGATCGATCGACTTCATGACAACTCCTCGGGTCCCCGCACGTGGTCGTGCGACACGCCCAGTCTGCACACAGGTCGGCTCGCTCTTCACCACCCGCGGCAGGGTGATCGCGCGTGCGCTGCCGACCCCGTGCCCGCGGCGCGATGCAGGTCAGGCCGGGATCCAGGTCCCCTGCACGTTCACGGTGAGGTTGATCTGACGCGCGCTCGACGTGGCCCCGGGAAGGCCGAGCCAAGACAGCAGCATGTCGTGGTGCTCGACCCGCAACCGTGCGCATCCTTTGCTCTGTGGCGAGGTCGGAACGTTGTTGGCGCCATGAATGGCCTGGCCGCGATCGAAGTAGAGGGGCTTGTACATGTTGCCGTTCAGAGGGTTGTCCTCGGCGACGGGATAGCTGGTGCTGTTGTGCCAGCCGCCGTTGTCGAGCGCCGGATTGAAGCGGACGACAGCTCGCCGGTTCTGATCGCGCGTCTCGTACCCGGCCTCGCCCGTCGAGGTGGGGAAGACGAACACCAGCTCGCGGTCGGCGTTGCCGACGAACATGATCTGGCAGGTGCGGTCGATCAGCACCCATCGCTCCGACAGGATCGCGGACGTGAACGGAATGGCCAGCGCCGGTGCGGCCATCATCCAGATCTCCTCCTCGCTCCCGGGGATCATGTCGGCCGTGCTGACCGGAAGACCGAGGCCGAGCCGGGCCGCACAGAGCCGTTGGCGCGTCACAGGCCCGGACACGCCGTCGACGAGCAGCTCGCGGATGCCCAGCCCGGCGAACAGCTCGTTCAACTTGTTCTGCTGCGCCACGACGTCGCGGGCGAGCAACGCCGAGTTCCGTTCGGTGATCGCTTCACCGGTGATGTCGTTGACGCCGTTGTCGACGCACACGTCGAGGAGTTGTCCGGGCGTGATCGTGTCGTCGGGCAATTCGTTCTCGGCTTGCACACTGGCTCCGCTGACGGTCTCGTCGTCGAAACGATCGGCGATCAGTTGCAGCGAGTCGCCGGTCACGACCTCGACGACGCACGCCGGGTCGTAGACGTCGAGGGGTGGCACCGTCGTGGTCGTGCTGGTGGTCGAGGTCGACGTGCTGGTCGAGGACTCGGTGACAGCCGTCGCCGTCGGGATCGGGACGGTCGTCGTGGGCACAGCTGCGGGATCGGCGGTCGACGGCGCGTCCGGCGCCGGTTCGACGGCGTTGCCGCCACCTTCGACGGTGACCGTGCAGGCGGACACGAGTCCGGCCAGCAGCACCACCAAGATCATCGACCGCCGGAACATTCCGCCCAACCGTACCGAGTACCGCAGCCGGGAATCCGGCAGGCAGCAGCACCGGCGGGCAACTCGTCGGCGTGGTCGCCTGGACGCCAGACTCGGCGACGATGGACATCACCGCTGCTGTACTCCGCGCCGCCGACGGCGCCTACCAGATCGAGCACGTCGAGCTGAACGAGCCGGGACCGGGGGAGGTACTGGTCCGCGTCGTCGGCGCCGGCATGTGTCACACCGACGTCGTGCCGCGCTCGCTGCCGTTCCTCCTGCCGATCATCACCGGCCACGAGGGCGCGGGCGTCGTCGAGCAGGTGGGCGACGGGGTGAACGGCATCGAGGTCGGCGATCACGTCGTCTTGTCGTTCGACTCCTGCGGCGCGTGCCCGATGTGCGACCGCGGCCAGCCCTCCTACTGCTCGACCTTCATGGCCCGCAACCTCACCGGACGTGACGTCGCGTGGCAGACGAACGTGCACGACGCCGACGGAGCCGAAGTGGCCGCTCGCTGGTTCGGCCAGTCGTCGTTCGCCACCCAGTGCATTGCCACCGCCCGCAACGTCGTGGTCGTCGACCGGGACGTGCCCCTCGAGCTGCTCGGCCCGCTCGGCTGTGGCCTGCTGACCGGCGCCGGCTCGGTGCTCGTCGCGCTCGACGTGCAGGCCGGCACCAGCCTCGTCGTGTTCGGCGCTGGCGCGGTCGGCCTCGCCGCGGTCATGGCGGGCGTGGTCGCCGGCGCCTCACCGATCATCGCCGTCGACGTCCACCAGCACCGTCTCGACCTCGCCCGCGAGCTCGGAGCGACGCACACGATCCTCGGCGGGGCGAACAACCCCCTCGCCGAGATCCAGGAGCTCACCGGTGGCGGCGCCGACTACTCGTTCGACACGACCGGCAACGTCGGGGTCATCCAGTCGGCCATCGCCGCGCTTCGCCTCGGCGGCCACTGCGGCCTCGTCGGCGTCCAGAGCGAGCCGCTCACGCTCGACGCGATGGCGATCGTCGGCAAGCGCATCTCGGGCATCCTCGAGGGTGGCGCCGATCCGCAGGTGCTCGTGCCGCGGCTGATCGAATTGTGGCGCGACGGCCGCTTTCCGTTCGACCGCCTGATCGAGACGTTCCCGATCGAGGCGATCAACGAGGCAGAGGCGGCCTCGCTCGACGGCCGGGTCGTCAAGCCCGTCCTCCTCGTCTCGGAGGTCTGACCCGGCCGGCGGTCAGCGGGTCGTCATTCGGTGACTTCGACCGTGAACTCGGCGGTCGTGGTACCACCGTCGGTGAGCGTCACCGAGGTCGATCGCCCG
>CAZYWK010000018.1:46831-52523 GCA_964651825.1 uncultured Ilumatobacteraceae bacterium
GAACTCGGCGGTCGTGGTACCACCGTCGGTGAGCGTCACCGAGGTCGATCGCCCGGCGTGGTGGGGCACGATGGGCGGGTGACCGGCCGACCGGGTTCGGGCGAAGTCGCGGACCGCGACCTCGCCGACGTCGAACGGGCCGTCGCGCTCGCGGAACGGCTGCTGGCCGAGTCGCAGGCCTCGACGACCCGCGCCGAGCGGCGCCGACTGCGCCGCCTCGGACGCCTGGTCGACGATCCCCTGGGTCGTGAACTCACGTTCCGGCTCACCGACGACGTGCTGCGGATCCGCGACCCACGCCGCGCCGCACAGCGGTTCCGGGACATCGTCGGCTCGCTCGGCGTTCCAGCCTCGCTCGGTCGGGTCGACGCCCTGCTGCTCCGCGTCGGCGCCCTCGTCGCGCCGATCGCGCCGCGGCTGGTCATGCCGATGGTCGTCGAGCGGATCCGGCACGAGTCGCGCGGTGTCGTGCTGCCTCGTGAGGACCGGCGCTTCGCTCGGCACGCCGCGCATCGCCGGGCGCAGGGGGTGCGCCTCAACGTGAACGTGTTGGGTGAGGCGATCCTGTCCGACGCCGAGGCGGCAGCCCGGTTGGCGAGTGTCCGCGCCACGCTCGCCCGCGACGACGTCGACTACGTGTCGGTGAAGGTGTCGGCCATCTGCGCCAACCTCGACCCGCTCGCCTTCGAGCACAGCGTGCGGCGCGTGGCCGAGCCGCTGCGCACGCTCTACCGCGACGCGTTGCGACACTCACCGCCGAAGTTCGTGAACCTCGACATGGAGGAGTACCGCGATCTGGCGCTGACGGTCGCCGCGTTCACGAGCGTGTTGGACGAGCCCGAGTTCGCCGGGTTGGACACGGGCATCGTGCTGCAGGCCTACCTGCCCGACGCCCACGCCGCTCTCGACCACCTCGGCACGTGGGCCGTAGCCCGGCACGTCCGCGGTGGCGGCACGACGAAGATCCGCCTCGTCAAGGGTGCCAACCTGGCGATGGAGCTCGTCGACGCCGAGACGCACGGCTGGAACCCGGCGCCGTACGCCAGCAAGGCGGAGGTCGACGCCAGCTACAAGGCGCTCCTCGAACGGGCCCTCGACCCGAGCTGGGCCGCCGCAGTGCGTGTCGGGCTGGCGAGCCACAACCTGTTCGACGTCGCCTGGGGGCTGGTCGTCCGCGACCGGTTGGAGCGGCCCGATCGGCTCGAGTTCGAGATGCTCGAAGGTATGGCGCCCGCCCAAGCGCGGGCGGTGAACGCGGCGGCCGACGGGCTGCTGCTCTACGCGCCGGTGGTCGCCGCCCGCGATGTCGATTCGAGCATCGCCTATCTGGCTCGGCGACTCGACGAGAACACCGCGCCGGAGAACTTCCTGCGCGCCCTGTTCGCCCTGCAGCCGGGTTCGGTCGAGTTCAGCCGGCAGGCTGAGCGCTTCCGAAGCGCGGTCCGCGACCGCCATGCCGTGTCGACCGCCAGCCGTCGAGCAGCACCGCCGGCCCCGACCGGCGGCGCGGCGTTCGAGAACGAAGCCGACTCCGACCTGACGCAACCAGACGTGCGCGCCGCGCTGGTCGAGGTGCCGCCGACCGTCGAGGTCGAGCTGACGACGAGCATCGGCGAGGTCGACGCCGTGCTGGATCGCGCCCTCTCCGCTGGCCGGCGGTGGGCGACCTCGCCGCTCGATCAGCGCGCCGCCCTGCTCGGAGCCGTCGCGACCGTGATGGCCGAGCGGCGGTTCGAGTCGATCGCGCTGATGGCCGACGAAGCCGGCAAGACGGTCCGTGAGGCCGACCCGGAGGTGAGCGAGGCGATCGACTTCGCCCGCTACTACGGAACGACCGGCCTCGACGCCGTGCGCGCGGTGGGTCGTGACGGTTGCGCGGTGACCGGCCGTGGTGTCGTGCTCGTCGTCGCGCCGTGGAACTTCCCGTACGCCATTCCGGCCGGTGGAGTCTGCGCCGCCCTCGCCGCCGGGAACGCGGTGGTGCTCAAGCCCGCGCCCGAGACGCGACGCATCGCCAAGGCGCTCGTCGAGCAGCTCTGGGAAGCCGGCGTGCCGCGCGACCTCGTGCAGTACATCGCGTGCGACGACGACGAGATCGGCCGCCACCTCGTCACCCATTCCGCCATCGACACGGTCATCCTCACCGGCTCGTTCGACACGGCACGGCTGTTCCTGTCGTGGCGCCCGGACCTGCGCCTGCTCGCCGAGACGAGCGGCAAGAACGCGCTCGTGATCACGGCTGCGGCCGACCTCGACGCGGCGCTGCGCGACCTCGTCCGTTCGGCCTTCGGTCACGCCGGCCAGAAGTGCTCGGCGGCCAGCCTGGCGATCGTCGAGGCGTCGGTCCACGACGACCCCACGTTCCACCGCCGGCTCGCCGATGCCGTCGAGAGTCTCATCGTGGGCTGGCCCGACGACCCGGCGACAATGATGGGGCCGCTCATCGGCCCACCGCGCGGTGCGCTGCGCCGGGGACTGACCGAGCTCGACGAGGGGGAGACCTGGCTGGTGGAACCGCGATCCATCGACGACCGGACGTGGACGCCGGGCGTGCGCGCCGGGGTTGCTCCCGGTTCGTGGTTCCACACCACCGAATGCTTCGGCCCGGTGCTCGGCGTGATGCGGGCTCGCGACCTCGATCACGCGATCGAGCTGCAGAACGGCACGCCGTACGGCCTCACCGGCGGCATCCACTCCCTCGATCCGGCCGAGGTCGAGCGGTGGCTCGATCGGGTGCAGGTGGGCAACGCCTACGTCAACCGCCACATCACGGGCGCGGTCGTGCAGCGCCAGCCGTTCGGCGGGTGGAAGCGCTCCGCGATCGGTGGCGGCGCGAAGGCGGGAGGCCCCGACTACGTGCTCAACCTGTGCCGAGTTTCGACGCCGCCGGTGCTCGACGTGGCGCGGGCGATGCGGTCCATCGAAGGCTGGTGGGTGACGTGGTTCTCCGTGGAGCACGACCCGACCGGGCTGGCGAGCGAACGCAACGTGCTGCGCTACCGTCCGCTCACCGGAGTGGTCCTGCGCGTCGACACCGGCACCGCGGCGGCAGCGATCGAGGTCGCCCGTGCCGCGGCACGTCGATGCGGCACACCGATCGAGGTGTCGGATGCTTCGATCGAGTCGACCGAGTCGTTGCTCCGGCGGATCGATGCCGACGCCGGACCGGTCGAACGCGTCCGCTGGCTCGCGGCCGCGCCGGCGCCCACGGCGGACCTTGCCGACCGGGCGGTGAGCGTCGAGACCTCACCGATCCACCCCGACGGCCGAGTGGAGCTCCCGCGGTGGCTGAAGGAGCAGAGCATCAGTGAGACGGCCCATCGCTACGGCCGCCTCGTCGCACGCACGTCGGGGCCGACTCAATAGTGGTCGCCGGCCGGCGGGGGAGGCAGCACGCCGTTCAGGGCGGCGCTCACCTCGGGCGGCAGTGCCACGCGGGCGGTGGCGTAGGCGTGCACGGCCCGGTCGAGCAGTTCGTGGTGGCTCCGCCGGTTCGCGGTGGCCACCTCGCCGTAGTAGTTCTTCATCGCGGCTTCGTCGTCGCTCTCGGGCTCGAGGCTCTCGACCGCTTCGAACCACATCAGCTCCGACCGCCAGCCGACCGGGCTCACGCGGTCGGCGTTGGCCGCCAGCGCCGCGCACACCGCGCCGAGCGACGCCGGGTTCCTGGCCAGGCCGATCGCGACGACGTCAGCGATCGCGTCGGCGTTTGCGCGCACCTGGAACTCCAGGCGACGTAGCGAATGCTTCGAGATCCAGCCGAGCGCCACCAACGCCACGCCGGTGGTGCCGGCGCTCCACAGGATGATCTCGGTGTAGTTGGCGATGGCGCCGACGACGACGATCAGCGCGATGCCGAGCCAGAGGATCCGCGAGCCGAACCGCCGGGCACGGGCGAGAGCGACCATGCCGGAGGTGACCCAGTGCGCGTCGTCGGCCCAGAGGTGGCCCAGCTCATGCGCGCACAACGCTTCGAGCTCGTCACGGGAGAGTCCGGCGCATCCTGTGGTGACCACGATCGCCCTGCCGCGCCGAGATCGCAGCGACAGCGCGTTGGGTGCGGTGTCGTCGGTGACGTACAGGTCTGGGGGCTGGCGGCCGATGCCGATCGACAACGCTTCGACGACGTTGTGCAGCGTGCGGGTGAACTGGTCGGTCGGCGGAGCGCTGATCGGGGTGGCGTCGACCTCGCGGAGCACCTGTGGGGATGCGCCGCGCCAGAAGTACCAGAACGCCCCGAGGAAACTGACGATCACGGCCAGCGCGCCCAGCACGCCCGCTCCACCAGGCGCCCACGACCAGACCGGGGCGTCGACGAACGACGACGAGGTGACCCAACTCCAGAACCGGGCCGCGGCGGCGAAGCCGATCATCACGAAGGCTGCCGCGCTGAGGGCGAAGATCAACACGCCGACGAGGCACGCCACGGCGGCCCGGAGCCTGGCCCAGCCCCGGCGCGAATCGAGGTCGACGTTTCGGCCGCCCTGCCCTCCGGGTGCGTGTCCGCCCACGCCCGAAACCTACCAATCGTCGCCTGGCGGATCGGGCGGTTCCTCGCCCGCGTCGGGGTGGAGGTCGGTGCCGGCGGCGGCAGCGACCCTCGACAGCGCGACGTCGACGAGGTGGCGCCCGCCGCGTTCGAGCGCGCTCACGATGGCGACCGCGGCGGTGAGGCCGGCGAGCGGATCGGCCAGCGCGTCGCCGGCGAACCGCGGTTCGTCGCCCACCCACTCCACCAACCCGCCGGCGGCCGCGGCGTCGTCGCCGAACCCGACGCGGTGCGCGGCGTCGCCGGAGCGTCCGTGGCCCGTGATCGACAGCCACACCTGTGGACCCTGGCGCACGATCGAGCGGGTGTCGACGCCCAACTGCTCGAGGGCGCGGGGGCGGGAGCCTTCGATCACCACATCGGCGGAGGTGAGCAGCTGACGCAGCTGCTCTCGCCCACGAGCGTTGCTCAGGTCGAGCTGCACGAACTCGTTGCCGCCGTGCAGCGCGTCGAAGAACGTGGGGTGGTGCCGGCCCCCGTCGGGCCGGGTCGTGCTCTCCATCTTGATCACCTCGGCACCGAGTCGGCCGAGCACGAACGCGGCCAACGGCCCCGCCCACAGCGACGCGAGATCGACCACCCGGGCACCGGCGAGCGGTCGCGGCGCGGCATCACCGAGCGTCTCGACGACCGTCCGGCGCCGGTCGTCCTGCTCGCCGACGACCGCACAGGGCAACCCGAGCACGATCGCCCGTTCCACGACGTCGACCGCCGACCGCTCCCGCACGGCGGCAGCCACCGCTGCCCACGGGTCGTCGCCCGCGGGCATTGCGGATTCGCCGAGCCACGCCGGCACCGAGGAGACGTCGTCCGGGCGAGCCAGCGACACAGCGATCCAGCCATCGGCCGCGCGGACGAGTTGGCACGCGCCGCCGCTGCTCACGCGTCCTGGCGTTGGGAGACCCAGCAGTCGGCGCCGCTGCGTCAGCACGCCAGCACCACCGGCGCCGTACACGTCGGCGAGCCGGGCGCCGCGGAGGTCGAGGAACTCGGTCAGCGCAGCCACCTCCCTCGACGCGCGGGCGGCCGAACCGACTGTCACCGGATCGAGCCTACGATCGGCCGGCGCCACACCCGCCAGATCAACGAGTTGGCCTGTCGGCGCCGAGGGCGAACCAGCGGACGAGCTCGCTGCGTGACCGC
>CAZYWK010000019.1:0-5310 GCA_964651825.1 uncultured Ilumatobacteraceae bacterium
ATCGCGGCAAGCCTCGGATCGGCAAAGATCAGGTCCGGCACCGATCGGACGATACGCCGGCCGCTCTCCGGCGGTGTCTCAGGTGCGTGCGAACAGGGCGATGCTGGCCGCGGTTTGGGCGGCGACGTCGGGGAGCACGGCGGCGAACACGTCCATGCCATGTGACGTGCCCATCACGACTCGGCACTGCGCGCTGACTCCGGCGCGCAGCAGGAGCCGGTAGAACTCGATGCCCTCGTCGCGTAGCGGGTCGGCTTCGTTGACGCTGATGAACGTGGGCGCCAAGCCGTGCACATCGGCCTCGGTGGCGAACGACGGCCACGCCAAGGGATTTCCGGCGTCGAGTTGGTCGATGCCGTAGGCGACCGCGCCGCGATTGTGGTGCAGGTTCAACAGGATGCCTTCGTTGTCGATCGACGACGGGAACCGTTCCTGCGGCCAGCGGCCGGCGATGTACGGGCACAGCGCGTACAGACCACGGACGAGGCCCATGTCGCCGTCGCGCAACAGTTGCATGCCGGTCGCCAGGGTCAGGTTGCCGCCGCCACTTTCGCCGGCGACGATGACACGATCGGGGTCGATGCCGAGCTCGACGGCATGGTCGACCGTCCAACGCACCCCTGTCACGCAGTCGTTCAGGCCGGCTGGGAACGGCTCGATCTGGGGTGCCGACGACGGTGTGAGGCAGTTGCGGAAGTCGATCATCGCCACCGCCAGGCCCTGATGGGCCAGCACGCGGCCCCACATCCGGTACATGGCGTTGAAGCACGAGCCGGTCTGCATGCCTCCGCCGTGGAGGTACACGACGCCGGGGACGATGTGGTCGCTGTCGGGACGGATGAACTGGACCTTGACGGTGTTGCCGTCCGGTGCTGACGCGAACTCTCGGGTCTCGATTCGCAGGCCGTCGAACGGTGCCACCTCGGCGGTGTCGAAGCGTGCGTACAGGTTCTCGAGCTTGGCTGCCATGGCGAGGGCCGACTCGGAATTGGAGATCTCGACCAGGCGCTCGCGGCTGTCGATGTCGTTCAACGGGCGCGACGAGACGTTGCGCAGGGCTCGCTTCACGCGCGGGTCGAGACGATGATCGTTCTGCACGTCTGGTCGGGACACCGCCTCGGTGTTGGTCGACATGTCACACTCCTTCACCCCTCGCCGGAACACCCACGATCGCGTCGGTGAGCGCCGGAGATTACCTCTCGCGGTGAATGTTCGTGAGCTCGTCCGACTCGTGGGCCCAGCGCTGTGCCCACGCATCGAGGGGTTGCAGTGATGCACCCAGCTCCGCACCAAGAGCTGTCAACTCGTACTCGTCGCTCGGGCCTTGTGTGATCAACGCGGCCTCGGTGAGTTCCCGGAGACGTTGATACAACACACTCGACGACATGCCGTCGCAACGCGCGAGGAGCGCGCGGGCACCGAGTGGGCCGTCGCGCAGCTCCCACATCACTCGCAGCGCCCACCGGCGGCCGAGCAGATCCATCGCGGCCATGAGCGGTCGCCCAGTGCTCGAACCGCGAACAGCACGTCCCGGCCGCGGCTGGCGACGTCCACTCATCCCTCGTGCCTCCTCAATCGAGTTGTCGTTTCTGTTTCAGCAACAGTATCTTGACCGAATGTGTTTCGATTTTAGAAACGCTTGTCTGTCAGGAGAACACATGCCACGGATCGAACCCGTATCCCCGCCGTACCGCGACGAAGTCGCCGAGCGCCTGGAAGCGATGATGCCGCCCGGCGTGCCACCTATCGGACTGTTCCGCACGTTTGCACGGAACCTGGCGATGGTGGCCGCGATGGGCCACTGGGGCGGATATGAACTGAGCAAGCGACTCTCGCTGTCGATGCGCGACCGCGAGATCGTCATCGACCGGACGTGCGCCAGATGCCGCTGCGAGTACGAATGGGGTGTCCACATCCTGTTCTTCGCGGACCGCGTGGAACTGACCAGCGAACAGGTCTCCTCCATCACCCACGGCACGTCAACCGATGCGTGCTGGTCCGATGAGCGCGATCGGCTCCTCGTCGAGGCGACCGACGTCGTGCACGACGACGCCGACATCGACGACGACCTGTGGGACAGGCTCGGCCGGCACTTCTCGGATGAACAACTGCTCGATCTGCTGATGCTCGCCGGGTGGTACCACGCCATCAGCTACACCGCCAACGCTGCCCGAGTCGAGCTTGAACCCGGCGCACCCCGCTTCAGCGACATCCCACCACCCGCCCGCTGACACGGCACACCACAGCGGCGGACCGAAGCGTCACCGATCGCCGGGCGCGCTCCCGACCGGCCGTAGGCGGCTCGGTCATGATTGTGGACAATATTGTTGACGAGCGGTACGGTCACCGACGGGACGCGGCTCGGGGCTGCGAACCGCCGGGAGACGTGATGGGGATCGACAAGCCGTATTTGGACGTGCCGGGCACGACCGTCTTCGACGCCGAGCAGTCGCGCCGGGGCTACTGGCTCAACCAGTTCTGCATGTCGTTGATGAAGGCCGACAACCGCGAGCGCTTCAAGCGCGACGAGGCCGCGTACCTCGACGAGTGGGCGATGAGCCCAGCGCAGAAGCAGGCCGTGCTCGACCGCGACATGAACCGGATGATCGCGCTCGGCGGCAACATCTACTTCCTCGCCAAGATCGGCGCGACCGACGGCAAGAGCTTCCAGCAGATGGCGGCGTCGATGACCGGGATGACCGACGACGGGTATCGCGACATGATGATCGCCGGTGGGCGCTCGGCCGACGGGAATCGCTACCGGCACGAGTGGGAACACGAGCAGGACCAGGGCGGAGAGCGCGGGTGAGCGCGCACATCAGCGCCAGCGTGTACAGCTCGCACGTGCCGGCGATCGGCGCGGCGTTGGACCTCGGCAAGACCGACGACCCCTACTGGCAGCCGCTGTTCGACGGTTTCGAGCACTCGAAGGCGTGGTTCGCGTCGCACACACCCGACGTGATCGTGCTCGTCTACAACGACCATGCCAGCGCGTTCAGCCTGGAGATGATCCCGACCTTCGCCATCGGCACGGCCGCCCACTTCGCGATCGCCGACGAGGGTTGGGGCCCGCGCCCGGTGCCCGCCGTCGAGGGGCACGCCGAGTTGGCCTCGCACATCGCCCACTCGGTGATCCAGCAGGACTTCGACCTGACGATCGTCAACCAGATGGACGTCGACCACGGCCTCACCGTGCCGCTGTCGCTGATGTGCGGTCAGCCTTCGGCGTGGCCGTGCGCGGTGATCCCGGTCGCGGTGAACGTGGTGCACTACCCGATCCCGTCGGGCCAACGCTGCCTCAACCTGGGCCGCGCCATCCGCAACGCCGTTGAGTCCTACGACGACGACCTCGACGTGCAGGTGTGGGGCACCGGCGGGATGAGCCACCAGCTCCAAGGGCCGCGGGCCGGCCTGATCAATCGGGAGTTCGACCAGGCGTTCCTCGACGACCTGATCGCCGCGCCGAATGAGCTCGCCCGCAAGCCGCACGTCGACTACATCCGCGAGGCCGGCTCGGAGGGCGTCGAGCTGGTGATGTGGCTGATCGCTCGCGGCGCCATGGCCGACCTGTCGGCCGCGGGCGGTCCGCCGCCCACGGTGCGGCACCGCTTCTACCACGTGCCGGCGAGCAACACCGCCGTCGGCCACCTGATCCTGGAGGACTGACATGACGATCGGCGTGGCGCTGGCCGGCGCCGGCGCGTTCGGCGCCAAGCACATGGACGCGATGGCCCAGATCGACGGCGTCGAGGTGGTCGCCGTCGTCGGCCGGGAGCTCGGCCGCACGCAGGAGTTCGCCGACGGCTACGGCGTGGGGTTCGCCACGACCGACCTCGCCGACGTGCTGGAGAGGGACGACGTCGGTGCCGTCGTGCTCGCCACGCCCACGGCGCTGCACGCCGAGCAGTCGATCGCCGCGTTGCGGGCGGGAAAGCATGTGCAGGTCGAGATCCCGCTGTGCGACGACCTCGCCGACGGCGAAGCGGTGCTCGCCGCCCAGGCGGCGGACACGGGGCTCGTGGCGATGGTGGGCCACACCCGCCGCTTCAATCCCAGCCATCAGTGGATCCGCCGGCGCGTCGAGTCCGGCGAGCTCGCCATCCAGCAGATGAACGTGCAGACCTACTTCTTCCGTCGCACCAACACCAACGCGCTCGGCCAACCGCGGAGCTGGACCGACCACCTGCTGTGGCATCACGCCGCGCACACCGTCGACCTGTTCGCGTTCCAGACCGGCAGCCCGATCGTCGAGGCCCACGCCGTGCAGGGCCCGCCGCACCCCGACCTCGGCATCGCCATGGACATGTCGATCCAGCTCCGGGCGGCCAGCGGGGCGATCTGCACGCTGTCGCTGTCGTTCAACAACGACGGCCCGCTCGGGTCGGTGTTCCGCTACATCGGCGACACCGGCACCTACGTGGCGAGCTACGACGACCTGGAGACCGGCCATGGCGAGCCGGTCGACGTGTCGGGTGTGGCGGTGTCGACGAACGGCATCGAGCTCCAGGACCGCGAGTTCTTCGCCGCCATCGCCGAGGGCCGCGAGCCGAACTCGAGCGTCGCCCAGGTGCTGCCGTGCTACCGGGTGCTCGACTCGCTCCAGCAGCAGCTCCAGGCGGCGGCCGACTGACGATGGCGCGGGCCGGATCGATCGCCGACGAGCTGCGCCGCGACATCGTCACCGGGGTGCTGCCGGCCGGGGAGCGGCTGACCGAGGCACAGCTCTGCGACCGCTACGCCTGCGGGCGCGCCGTCACCCGGGCCGCGCTCGTCCAGATGGAGTCGGAGGCGCTGGTCGACCGGCAGCCGAACCGCGGGGCGACCGTGCGGCGGATCTCCGTCGCCGAGGCGATCGAGATCACCGAGGCCCGCGCCGCCCTCGAGCGGCTCATCGCCGGCCGGGCCGCCCGCCATGCCACGCCCGACGATCGCGAGGAGCTGCTCGCCATCGTCGCCGACATGCACGCCGCGGTCGACCGCGATGACGCCGCCTGCTACTCGCAGCTCAACCGCAGGTTGCACGGCCGGCTGCGCGAGATCAGCCGGCACGCCATCGCCGCCGGCCTCGTGCACAACCTCCGCAACCGGGCCGTGTCGCACCAGTACCGCCTGGCGATGATGCCCGGCCGGGCCCGAGAGTCCCTCGAACAGCACGCGGCGATCGTCGCCGCCGTCGTCGCCGGCGACGAGGCGGGAGCGGCGAGCGCGATGGACGCCCACCTCGCCTCGGTCCTCGACGTCCTCACCCGCTGGTCCGACGCCCCCTGACCATCCCCACTGGGTGGCGCACACGTGGAGTTCAGGGTCGCC
>CAZYWK010000019.1:5410-52189 GCA_964651825.1 uncultured Ilumatobacteraceae bacterium
TCGCCCGGGGTCGTCATCGGGGAGGTCGTTCATCGGGGACGGGGCCGGATGAACGGGGTCAGCTCAGAAGGGGAGGCCGACGTACTGCTCGGCGAGCGCGGCTTGGGCGAAGGCGGAGCGCGAGAGGTGTTCCAGCTCCTGTTCGATGATCCGCTGGTCGAAAGGGGTCTGGCCGGGGAAGCGGTGGAGCATCGAGGTCATCCACCACGAGAAGCGGACAGCGCCCCACACCCGGCGCAGCGCGGTGTCGGAGTAGGCGTCGAGCAGGGCGCCGTCGCCGGCGTAGTGGGCGACGAGGCCGCGCGACAGGTGCCACACGTCGGACACGGCGAGGTTGAGGCCTTTGGCGCCGGTGGGGGGAACGATGTGGGCGGCGTCGCCGGCGAGGAACAGGCGGCCGTGACGCATCGGTTCGCACACGAAGCTGCGCAGCGGGGCGAGCGACTTCTCGATCGACGGGCCCGTCACGATCTGCGCAGCTTGGTCGGCGGGGATGCGGGCGAAGAGCTCGCTCCAGAACCGGTCGTCGGGCCAGTCGTCGATGGTGTCGGTGAGTGGCGCCTGGACGTAGTAGCGGCTGAGCATCGGCGAACGCATCGAGCAGAGCGCGAAGCCACGCTCGTGACGGGCGTACATCAGGATCGGCAGGGGCGGGGTCTCCGACAGGATGCCGAGCCAGCCGAACGGGTAGTCACGCTCGTACTCGGTGCGGTTGGCCGCGGGGATCGAGGCGCGGCTCACGCCGTGGAAGCCGTCGCATCCGGCAATGAAGTCGCAGTCGATGCGCTCGTCGACGCCGTTGGCCCGGTACGTCACGAACGGCGCGTCGGTGGTCAGGTCGTGCAGCTCGATGCCGGTTGCCTCGAACACGAGCTGGCCGCCCGCGGCGTCGGCCGCGGCGTAGAGGTCGGCCTGGATCTCGGTCTGGCCGTAGGCCATCATCCGCCGGCCGATCCGTTCCATCGTGTCGATCGAGATCAGCTCGCCGTTCGACGCGAAGTTGATCGTCTCGTGGACGTGGCCCTCGGCGTCCATCCGTGTCCCGAGGCCGACCTCGCGCAGCGTCTCGACGGTGCCCCATTCGAGGACGCCGGCGCGGATGCGCTGGAGCACATGGGCCCGGGTATTCAGCTCGAGCACGACGTTGTCGACGCCGGCGAGCCGCAACATGTGCGACAGCAACCCTCCCGCGGGCCCGGCCCCGATGATGACAACGCCTGTCTTCATTGCGCCCCCATCATCCTGCGGTCCTCATGACCGCGACTGTACGCAGGATTGTGGACAATCGGCGACAGCAGGTCTTGTACGGTGACGTCGGTGATCATCGACTGTCACGGGCACTACACCACGACCCCGCCGGGTGTCGGAGCCTGGCGCGACGCGCAGGTGGCTGCGGTCACCGGGGACCCGGCGTTCGTCGGCGAGAAGGGCGCGTTCGACGTGTCCGACGACGAGATCCGCGAGAGCCTCGAGGGCGCCCAGTTGAAGTTCCAGCGCGAGCGCGGGGCGGACCTGACGATCCTGTCGCCGCGGGCGAGCTGGATGGCGCACCACGTCGGCAACGCCCACACGTCGCTCTACTGGACGCAGAACCAGAACGAGCTGATCCGTCGTGTGTGCGACCTGTACCCGGCGAACTTCGCGCCCGTGTGCCAGCTCCCGCAGTCGCCCGGCGTGGCGATCGACAGCTCCGTCGCCGAATTGGAACGGTGTGTGGGCGAGCTGGGCTTCATCGGCTGCAACGTCAACCCCGACCCGTCGGGCGGGTTCTGGACCGGGCCGCCGCTGTGGGACCGCTACTGGTGGCCGCTGTGGGAGAAGATGTGCGAGCTCGACGTGCCAGCGATGATCCACGTGTCGGCGTCGTGCAACGAGCACTTCCACACCACCGGCTCGCACTACCTCGGGGCCGATACGACGGCGTTCATGCAGGCGCTGAGCTCCGGCTTCATGCGCGACTTCCCCAGCCTGCGGTGGATCATCCCGCACGGCGGTGGCGCGGTGCCGTACCACTGGGGGCGGTTCAAGGGCATGGCCGAGGACAACGGCTGGGACTTCGACGGCCTCGCCGACCACGTCTTCTACGACACGTGCGTCTACCACCAGGCCGGCATCGACCTGCTCGTGCGCGTCGTGCCGACCGCCAACATCCTGTTCGGCTCCGAGATGGTCGGCGCCGTTCGAGGCATCGACCCCGACAGCGGCCACCACTACGACGACACGAAGCGCTACCTCGACGCCAGCGCGCTCGACGCCGCCGCCCGGCAGCAGATCTTCGACGGCAACATCCGCCGCGTCTTCCCCCGCCTCGACGCCCTCCCGACTGGCAGCAGCTCATGAACCCGAACGCCCGCAACCGTCACGTCGTGATCCGCAACGTGGAGCGCTCCCCGCTCGATGTCGTCGACCAGCTCGCGCCGATCGGCACGGCGACGGTGCACGAGGCGATCGGGCGGCGCGGCTTCCTCGGCCCGCACCTCCGGCCGATCCAGCAGGACGTGCGGATCGGCGGCACCGCGGTGACCGCGGTCTGCCACCCCGGCGACAACATCATGATCCACGCCGCGGTCGAGGTCTGCCAGGCCGGCGACATCCTCGTCGTGGTCAACACCGCGCCCTCGACGCACGGCATGTTCGGCGATCTGCTGGCTACCTCGCTGATGGCCCGCGGCGTGCGCGGCCTCGTGATCGACGCCGGGGTGCGCGACACGAGCGACCTGCGGGCGATGGGCTTTCCCGTGTGGAGCCAGTACGTGTCGTGCCAGGGCACCGTGAAGGCCACGCCGGGTTCGGTCAACGTGCCGGTGAGCATCGGTGGCGTCACCATCGCGCCCGGCGACGTGATCTGCGCCGACGACGACGGCGTCGTGGCCGTCGGGCGCGAGGAGGCGGACTGGGCCCTCGAACGCTCGCTGGAACGCCTGGCCAAGGAGGAGCGCACCCGCGCCCAGCTGGAAGCCGGCGTCCTCGGCGTCGACCTCTACGGTCTCCGCCAGCAACTCCTCGACCTCGGCGTCGAGTACGTCGACGAGTAGCGCTACACGGTCGCACGGCGATGACTGAGGCAACCGACGCTCCGGCGCGCAGAATCTGCTCGAACCCGCCCGCGGGCGCGGGCAATGCGCCCACGTTTCAGTGCGGCTGTGTCAGTTGGGCGATTGGCTCGGCACCTTCGTCGAGTCGCACGAACGGGCTCGGTCCAGCTCCGCCCGCCACTCACGGCGCCCGTCGAGTTCGGCCGATGGGGTCGCTCCCGGTCAGCCTCCCGGGCCGGTGCGCGATGCTCGCATGGCGGCTTCGTCGAGGAGGTCGGCTCCCCGGTCGGCGGTGTTGACCGTCTTCCAGTGGGTGCCGTCGGGTCGGATCCAGGTGGCGACCCGAGCTGGTGTCATCGTCAGCGTCCATCCACCCTCGTGCACGAGGTGATGGTGGGTCTCGCACAACGGGAGGAGGTTCGCGAGGTCGGTCGGGCCGCGGTCGCGGGTCCACCACCGGACGTGGTGGATGCGGCACGACTCGAACGGCACCGTGCATCCAGGGTGCGCGCAGGTGCGGTGCATGGCCCGTAGTGCTCGTCGTTGCTTGCGGTTGACGGTGCGCTGGGCCCGACCCGAATCGAGCACTTCGCCCGTACCGCCGAGCACGGTCGGGTAGACGACAGCGTCGCACAACATGCGTCGCAGCGTCGCTGCGGCGAGTACTTGCCCGTCGCTGGTCTCGCACAGCCCGTGACGGGAGCAATCGTCGAGGAGCCGCTCGAGGGTGGCGACGACGCAGACTTCGGGCACGTTGTGATCGGCATCGGCGCCGATCGGTGACACTTCGCCGTCGGCTGCGGCCCGCAGATCGCTCAGATGAGCGAGCGTGGGAGCAGCCGGAGCACGCGAGCCAGGGGAGTGGCTGGGGTCAGGGCTCGGAGCAGTCGTCGGGTGACCGGCGCCGTTCGCCTTCACGCCGTTCGAGTCGGTTTGGGTGCTCGGGCTCGGTCGAGCGCTGCCGGCGGGCCTTGCCTGCGGCTGCACACTGGCGGCGACCATCCGCATGAACACTTCTACTTGGACCTGCGGCCAGGCCATGCCGTTGGTGGTCCCTTCGGCGCGCAGCGCGTTCAGGTGGGCGTCGAAGGCCTTCTTGAACACGGCGTCGCGGATCGGGTCGAGCGCGAGCAAGGTCATGCACATCCCGGTCTCGAGGTCACGCCAGCGGCGGAACTTCGAGCCGTCTCGTTGGCGGAGGTACTCCACTACCAGCGGATCGAGCCCGCCTGACGACGCGCCCGCTCCGACCGAACCCGTCGTACCGTCCGGGCGGCCGGTGATGTTGTCTTCCGAGCTCGCTTCCCCGTCGGGCATCGCTCCGGGATGGATGCAGTCTCCGGGATCACCCATCCCGGGCGCGCCGGTTCCGGAACCATTGGATCCAGGCTCACCTGTTCCAGTTGCGCCAGTTCCGGATGTGTCCGGCTCCGCACATCCTCCGTCCGCACCGACCGGCTCAGCCGTCGGCGAAGCATGTTCGGGCGCGCCATTACACGCCGCGGCCGTGATTCGAGCGAGCTCGGCGATCACGTCGGCGCTCTGTACGCGGCAGTAGCGGACGAAGTCGTCGACGCGCATCCGTCGCGCCGCTTCCACCAGCCGTTCCTCCCGATCGATCAGACAGAAGCACTGCTCGTCGTTCAAGTCGCGGATCACCATCGACAACGCGTCAACGTGCCCAGCGCCAACTTCGCCGGCGGTCAGGGCCCGTTCGAACAGGGCGAACAGATCACACGACTCGGCCCGCAACCGGACCAGGCGACTCTGCCGTGCGGACTGCAACCCGACCTCGGCGATCAACGACTCGGCCGGCTCGCTACGCCCCCGGTCCGCCAACTCGGTGGTACGGCGCACGCAGCGCACGTCGAACGCGTCGAGCCAACTCCGTAGTTCGGCGGAACGTTTCACGAACCCCGCGACCGCATCACGATCGGCGGCATCCAGGTCTGCCGTCGACAGCACGTCAAGCGTGCCACCGACCGCACCGGTCAGGGGATCCCTGGCCGGTCTCATCATGGTGTCGATCACTCGGCACCTCCTCAGCGAGAGGGACAACAGGTCGGAGCAACGCCGACGAAACCCGGCCGCAACCGGTACCCACCACCATAGAGAAGGGGTGTCACAGTGGCCGCTCGGCCCCTGCGCGAACGACGTCGTGGGCCCGAATGACGCCCGGCAGTCAGGCCTCGAGTGAACGGGTTGGCACGACGAGCAGATCTATTCGCTCGCCGGATCGACGGTGCCTTGATGGAAGAAGCATCTCCAGGTCCCGGCGATGCGCCGCCACCAGGAGGTTCGAACGACTCGGCGCTGTCCCGTCATCGTCACGTACGAAACCTGGATCACGTCGTCGGTCACGCGACGGACTTGCTCCTCCGAGATCTCGATGTCGTCGAGGTCGGGTGCAGCGACGAGATCCCCGATGATCGCTTCCCGTGTCCACCGTCGACCGGAGGCCCCGATCTCGACGAAGTCGTCGTCGAGCAGGGACTCGAGTCGCTCGCGGCTCGCTCGCACCTCAGGCCGCAGGAGCTCCATCTCGAAACCGAGCACGTCATCGACGGCAGGGCGGACCGTGATGCGGGGGCCGGACGCGACGGCCGCCATCTCCTCGGCGGTGATCTCACCGAACTCGCGCTCATAGCCGGCGATCACCTCCGCGAGCAACGCGAGTTTCACGTCTCGCTGCTTGCTCTCCTCTGCGCTCATGGCCCAAAGCTACGACGATCGGTCCGAGCGCCGGCCAGGGGTAAACGAGACGGGCATGGTGCGGACGCCGCTGATGAAGTTCGACGCGAGCGGCTCTCGCGCGCCCGCGGCCGCGAGGTCGGGGAGGCGGGTGAGGAGCTCGCGGAGCATCTCGGCGATCTCGATGCGGGCGACGTGCAGGCCGAGGCACAGATGCGGGCCGCCACCACCGAAGGCCATGTGGGGGTTGGGGTTCCGGCCGACGTCGAAGCGGTCCGGGTCGGCGAACACCTCCTCGTCGCGGTTGCCCGAGCCGTAGAAGATCATGATCTTGTCGCCCGCCTTGATCGGGCGGTCGCCGATCGTCGTGTCGGCCATGGCGGTGCGGCGGAAGTCGACGACCGGCGATGTGTACCGGAGCATCTCCTCCACGGCGGTCGGAAGGAGCCCGTCGAGATCGGCAGAGAGCCGGGCACGCTCGTCGGGATGGTCGAAGAGCAGCTGGACCCCCGACGCCAGCAGGTTGCGGGTGGTGTCACCGCCCGCGTTGACGAGTAGCAGGAAGAACCACTGGAGCTCGCCGTCGGTGAGGCGCTCGCCGTCGACCTCGGCCTGTACGAGCGCCGACGCGATGTCGTCGCCCGGCTCGGCCCGCTTGCGGGCCGCCGTCTCGGCCGCGTACGACAACATCTCCAGCGTCGCCGCTCCACGTTGTTCGGGTGTGGCAACCGCATCGTCGGTGGTGTGCATCAGCTCGGTCAGCTCGTAGAGGCGTTCGCCGTCCCCACGCGGGATGCCCATCAGCTCGGCGATCAGCCCCGACGGCAGCCGGCCGGCCACGTCGTGCACGAGGTCGCACTCGCCGCGCTCGATCACGTCGTCGACGATCTCGCGGGCCAGGTCGCGGATGCGATCGCGCAGCAGCTCGGCCCGCTTCGGTGTGAACCCTCGGCTCACGAGGAGCTTGAAGCGGTCGTGCTCGGGCGGGTCCATCACGAGCATCATCTGGCGCTGGATCGAGAGCGCCAGCTCGTCGGACTCGGCGAGCATCACGCCCCGTGCCGCCGAGCTGAACAGCTTCGGCTGGCGGCTCACCATTCGGATGTCGGCGTACCGGGTGATCGCCCAGAAGCCCGGTCCGTCGGCCTCCTCGTGCCAGTGCACCGGATCGTTGGCCCGCAGCCACGCGTACTGCTCCCACGGGTGCTCGCCCCCGTACGCGTCGTTGGCGGTCAGGTCGATGACCGGGACGTCGGTGTCGGTGTTCGCCATGACCGTCACCGTAGGACGCGGCGCCGCAGCTGGCCGGACCGGCCGCAACCTCGTTCATCTGGCCCCGTCCCCGATGAACGAGGTTCAGTCCTCGGCGGGACGGTCGCCGCTGAGCCGGTCGAGGATGTTGCGGGTCACCTGCTCGACGAGGGGGTCGCGCTCGGCGACGCCCCACGCCCAGTCGGTCGACCCCGACGTGATCACCGTGCCGCCGCCCGCGGACACGTAGGTGCCGAGGATGGCGTGGCCGTGGGCGATCTTCTCGATGGCAGCCGGATCGCGGGTGTCGAACACGCGCGCCGCGATGAACTCGTCCTCGGCTGGCTCGTGCGGGGCGGGCGGGCGCGACGACGTGGTGCGGGTGAAGTGGGCGGCGGGCGCGGAGCCGAGGATCTCGAAGTTCGCCGGGGTGCCGTCGGAACCGGTGGGGTAGGGGAGCCCGTCGCGGTAGGTGAAGTCGCAGCCGTCGCACTCGTAGCCGACGATGGTCGCACGTGCGCCGAACACGTCGCCGTAGTCGAGGCCGGTGCCGTCGAAGATCCAGTGCCCAGGCCGGTGCAACGTGTAGCCGCCGGCGCCGTAGGTGACCCGCTTGCCGATGCGGTGGTAGCCGCCGCGGGTGAAGCTGACGCCGGTCATGTGGTTCTCGGGCCGGTCGAGCAGATGGTCGGACCACAGCGTGGTCAGCTCGGCCTGACGGTCGGTGCCGAACACCGGGTCGCGCTTGAACGCTCCCTTGTACCCGATCATCGTCGGCGCCGGCTCGCCCGGTGTTGGCCGGTCCTCGTGGCGCACCTGCCAGAACGCCGTGTTGCCCGACAGGAACGCGGCGTTGCCGCCGCGCCCGATGAACCCTTCGACGGTGTCGCGCATCCCCGCCGACCAGTACTCGTCGTGGCCGATCGACAGATACAGCCGGCACGGCGACGACGCGCCGAGCAGGTCCGGGTGGTCCTCGAGGTCGGCGTTGGTGACGACGTCGAACTCGTAACCCTCGCGCTCGGCCCACCGCACGAACGGCAGCTCCCAGTTCGGCCAACCCGCGGACCCGCCGTAGGGCGAGAGGTGGTTGAGCACGAGGTAGGCGTAGTGGCTGGCCGACTGACGGTCGGGCGGGTGCATCGACGTCACGCGTTGGCCGGCCCCGTCGGGCTTGTACAGGTAGCCGGGCGCCATCGGCCGCTGGAGCGACACCTGCGTCGCGCCCGTGTACAGGTTGCGCCCACCGAAGTCGTTGTACGCGTGCCACGTGTTGGTGCCGAGCGCGAGCAGCATGCGCCGCTGGCTCGGTCCGGGCTGTGGCCGCACGACGAAGAACGCGTGGCTGCGGCGGGTCTTGCCGTCGACGTCGATCGACAGCACGACCTCGTAGTAGCCCGAACGCCACGCTGGGTCGACCGTCAGTTCGCTCGCCGCAGGCCACCCGCAGCCGTGCCCCCATGCGTCGTCGGGCGTCGGGTGATCGTCGACCGGCACGGCCTGCTCCTCGAACACCACCGTCCGCTCGACGCCGACGCGCGCGACTTCGATCGACACCGGCCTCCCGCCTGCCGACGAGAGGTGCAGGGCAACGGTGTCACCGGCGACCGCCGACTGCGGCCAGCAGTAGCCCGTCACGGTCTCGAACGTTCGGTTGGATGCCACGGTCAGACCCTACGAACTTCGCTGCATCAGGCTGGTGCCTCGTCGGATCGACGTTCGAGCGCCTGGCACGCTCTCGGTGGAGGAAGCTGGTTCGAGTGGGTACTCCCCGTTGGAGCGCTCATGCGTCTCGCCAAACATTGCGCGCGGCGAGCAGAATCGATCGGGCAACGAACTGCGGGGGAGCACTGCGGGCGGATTCCTCACGCATGCGCGGCGTGCCGACGCTGTACCACGGTTCCTGGAGCGAAGTGATCGACGCGGTCCAAGCGAGACGAGGAATCCCGGCTTCGTCCGCTTCGCACTCGGCAATTCCCGCGATCAGGTTGTCGAGTCGCGGCGAGCCCGTCGACGGCGGTGCGTCGGCGATCGCCGCGCGCAGCGTCGACGGATGCTGCCGGAGGTGGTCGACCCAGGTACGGATCGCTGTCCAGTCGATGCGGGTGTCGGAACCATCCAGCGTTGCTGCCAGGGTTCGCCCGCTGTCGGCCGGAGGTCGGTTGGATGCCCGGATGTACGGTGAGCTGATGACCACTCTTCAAGACGTTCCCGTGCTCACGATCGAGGGTCGGGAGGCGTCGCTCGGCGAGCACGCCGGCAAGGTGCTCCTCGTGGTGAACGTCGCGTCGAAGTGTGGGTTGACGCCGCAGTACGAGGCACTCGAGAAGCTGTACGAAGACCGTCACGACGAGGGCTTCGAGGTGCTGGGGTTCCCGGCGAACAACTTCGGTGCGCAGGAGCCTGGCACGAACGAGGAGATCGCCGAGTTCTGTTCGTCGACCTATGACGTCAAGTTCCCGTTGTTCGCCAAGGTCAGCGTCGTCGGTGACGACCAGCACCCGCTGTACCGCGAGCTGACATCGGCGATTCCGAGCGCCGAGGGCGCCGACGCCGAGACGTTCCGCGAACGCCTGCGGGGCCACGGGATGACCCCGAACGAGGATCCCGACATCCTCTGGAACTTCGAGAAGTTCCTCATCGCCAAGGACGGCAGCGTGTCCCGTCGATTCGCTCCGTCCGTCGCACCCGACGATCCTGTCGTCGTCGCCGCGATCGACGAAGAACTGGCGCGCTGAGAACGAGCAACGGCGGGACGGACGGATTAGGTGCCGGATGAGTTGCGACCGCCGACCGCGGACATCAGCGGGTGTGCCGGTGCCCACCGCCGGCTGCGCCTGATCGCAGCCGGGCTCGATGATGCCCACGTCGGCAGACCGTCGCTGCTCCCGTTCCGGCGATGGCGGGAGGTCGAGGTGCACGTCGTAGATCTCGACGCTGGGCAAACGTCTCGGGACTGGCCGAGCGAGTTCGTCGAGCGCGCGCTGCCCAGGCTGCTCACGGAGCTCCCAAGGCGCGCTGATGAGCGCGACCTCACCGCGTGGCTGTTCGGCCGCGGCCCGGCACCCGAGCTGGATCCGTGGGGATGACCGCCGGCTTGCAGAGTGGATGTCGTGCACGGTTCGGACTTGCGACCACACTCGCTCATCTCGAGTCAAGGCCGGCGCGTAGCCGTCTTGGTGGCGTCGTGCCATGCTCTGCGGATGTTGATCGTCGACGTCGCCAACGTGATCGGCTCGCGGCCGACCGGTTGGTGGCGCGATCGGCCGGCGGCGACGCGACGGTTCACGGAACGAGTGCGGGCATCCGTCGCCGCCGGGCGGCTGGACACACCGATCACGCTCGTCCTGGAAGGTCAGGCCCGTGCGGGTGTCGAGGAGTCGGACATCGGAGGCATCGTCGTCGTGCACGCGCCATCCGTGGGCGACGACACGATCGCCGCGCTGGCCGCGATGCACGATGAGGTCGTCGTCGTCACTGCTGACCGCGGTCTGGCGGATCGCGTGCGGGCGGCAAACGGCACCGTGGTCGGGCCGAACTGGCTGTTCGACCGACTCGTGGACTGAACGCTCAGGAGCGTGCTGGGATCGGGAGGGGCCGTGCCGCCAGCGCAACGCGACGAAAACGCCAGGGCTCCTGTCGGCGGCGTGGCCCACCGACCGATCGGGTGGCGCGTCCGCGGACGCGCGGTGAGTGCTGTGCTCGGCCAGGTCGACAGCTCGGCAGTGCTTCCGGGAGCGGAGTTCCGGGCGAGCAGCCCATCCCACACGCGTTTGTTCGTCGCCGATGTGACGCGCCCGCGGACGCGCGGTGCGAGCGCTGTGACGGACGGACCAGTGCCGGTCGCACGCGTCCGCGGACGCGTGCGATTGCCGCGGCAGCTCTGCTCACCTCGGGATCGCCGCCGAGGCGTAGCCGGCCGATGCGATGGCAAGGTATGCCAACGCTGATTAGGGTCCGGCCATGAGCTACGCGGTGGTCCGGGCACCGGGCCCGATCCACGTCGGACTGATGAGCCCCGCTGATCCGGATCTCCGCCTCGCCGCACCCGCGGTGTCCGACTTCGTCTGAACGGGAGGCGACATGGATGCAGAAGATCTCGTACGCCGCCACTACAGCGGCGACGACCTCGAGGCGGTCGTGATCGGCGCACTCAGCGCGGTGGGACTCGACATCGACGCCCTGCGGATCGAGGACCTCGCCGGCCTCGACCAACTCCACGCCGGCTTCGGGCCAGCGACCGAGCACCTTCTCGGCTCGCTCGCGCTCACCCCCGGGATGACCCTGCTCGACGTCGGCTGCGGTGTGGGCGGGCCGGCGCGAACGGCGGCCGCTCGATTCGGATGCCGGGTCACTGGAATCGACTTGAGTCCCGACTTCGTCAGCCTCGCCCGCTCGCTCACCGAACGGCTGGGACTGACTGCGCAGGTCACCTACGACGTCGGGTCGGCGACCGATCTGGCCTACCCCGCCGGGTCGTTCGCCCGGGCGATGCTGAACCACGTCGGGATGAACATCGCCGACAAGGCCCAGCTGTTCACCGAGGTGCGGCGGGTGCTGGAGCCCGGCGGTCGGTTCGCCGTGTACGAGCAGATGCGCACGGGCGACGGCGAACTCGTCTATCCGCTGCCGTGGGCCGACGACGAGTCATCGTCGTTCGTCGAAACCAGGCAGCGCTACGTGGAGCTGTTGGAGCGTGCGGGCTTCAGCGTCGAACACGACGAGGACCGCACCGCGGCCAACGCCGCGAGCGGCCCGCCACCACCGGGAGCGCTCAGCCCGGCGGAACTGTTCGGCCCCGGGTTCGGCGAACGACTGGGCAACAACATCGCGGCGGCGATGGCCGGAACCCTCAGCGCCGTGCTGATGGTCGCCCGCGCCGTCTGAGCTCACGCGTAGCGCAGGATCGCGGCCACCTCGCCGCCACCGGGCACCTCGCCGGCGCGCACGGTGACCACCCGGCCGCTGGCCAGCAGCACCCGGCGAGCCACCTCGTCGACCACGCCGTAGGAGCCCGGGCCGTCATGCAACGACAGCTCGCCCTCGTCGCCGATCGAGCCGGAGGCGCGATGGTCGATGTCGACGACCAGCACGTCGACCGCCCCGAACGTGGCCGCCCGCGCGATGTCGGCGAGATCGGTCGCCGTGCGCCCCTGGCCGGTGAGCGTCCCGAACCGCTCGGTCAGCTGCGCCAGCTCGGCGGCGTACAACCCGTCGAGCACGCCACGGGCGGCGGTGACGATCTCGTGGTCGGGAAGGCGTTCGGGGCTCCCGGTGATCCCCTCCTCGGCGAGTGTGGGCAGCGTCGACACCGACCGGAAGATCCCCGCCAGCGGCTCAGCGGCTGCCAGCACCACCGGCAGCTCGTGGCCGCGCACCGCGGCCCGGACAGCGCGGTCGACCTGGCGCGCATACTTCCGCAGCAACGAGTTCTGACCGGCCGGGCTCAGCACGCCGAAGCCCGCGTCGCCGTCCCCACCGGGCACCGTGTCGACGAAGCTGTCGATGTTCTCCGGCAGGTCCGTGACGTCGACCTCGAGGGGCCCGTAGTCACCACCGAACTCCAACAGTCGCACCGACCCCTGGGCCAGCGCCAGCACGAACCCGGCCGAGGGGAACGTCACCGCCCGCAGCAGCGGCTTGAGGAAGAACCGGTCGGAGACGACGACGGTCGGCTCGAGCCGGGTGGCCAGGCGGTAGACGTGCAGCGCGTCGACGGTCGCGAACACCGCCAGGCTGTTGGCCTGGTAGCGCCAGAAGTACGGGTCGTCACCCAGGTCGGTCAGCGCCTCGCCGACGGCCGCGACGTCGTGCTTGTCGGTGCCGGCGGCCCGCAGTTGCTCGACGGCCGCGGACACCAGGTTCTTGAAGGCGATGCGCTCGGCATCGGCATCATCGGTCTGTGGCGTCGCCGGCATGTAGATCGAAACGCAGGTCGCACCGACCTGCGCCAACAGTGAACGAACCTCGGACTCCGACGGCAGATCGACGTACATCGCACCCTCCTTGCTCGAACGGTCCACGTGGACCGGCGGTCACCTCGAACGACTCGTGGCACGAACCCCGTGCCACCGCGGACCCTATCGGCGTGTGGCATCGGGCGGGGAGCGGCCACCGATCGAGTGCCTCGCGCCGGGCGCGGGACTAGAAAGAGCGTCATGCCCCGCTACGCCATCAAGACCCCGCCCCACCACGCGACCTGGTCGGAGTTCCTCGACCTGTGGCAGGCGGCCGACGAGATCGACGTGTTCGAGTCGGCATGGAACTGGGACCACTTCTATCCGCTGGCCGAACCGTTCGACGGCCCCAACCTCGAGGGTTGGACGATGCTCGCTGCCCTCGCGCAGGCGACGACCCGGCTGCGCCTCGGCGCGATGGTCAACGGGATGCACCACCGCCACCCGGCGGTCACCGCCAACATGGCGGCCACCCTCGACCACATCTCGGGCGGCCGGTTCGAGCTCGGGATCGGGGCCGGCTGGAACGCGATGGAGTCCGACGCGTACGGCATCTCGCTCGGCACCCCCAAGGAGCGCTCCGACCGCTTCGAGGAAGGTGTCGAGGTGATCATGTCGCTGCTCGCCAACACCGTCACCGACTTCGAGGGCGACTGGTACCAGCTCCAGAACGCGTGGTGCGAGCCCAAGCCGGTGCAGGACCACCTGCCGATCGTGATCGGCGGCCAGGGCCGCCGGCGCACGCTGCGCACCGCGGCCCGCTTCGCCGACCAGTGGGACATGACGTTCCCCGCCCAGCCCGCGGACTGGCTCGCCCTCGACGCCGTGCTCCGCGACCATTGCGACGCCGTCGGCCGCGACCAGGGCGAGATCGCCCGCTCGGTGCACCTGGGCTTCCCGCCCGACGCCGACGTCGCCCAGCTCGCCGACCAGGCGGCCGGGTTCTTCGAGGCCGGCGTCGACATCGTCATCTGGTCGATGCGCGGCCCGGTCGACGCCGCGCGCCTCGAACCGCTGGCCGACGCGCTGCGCTGAGCGCTACGAGAAGTCGTAGAGGCGTTCGGGGTTGGTGACGAGGATCCGGCGGCGCGTGGCTTCGTCGGGCGCGAAGTCGGCGAGGAGGTCGACGAGGTCGCCGTCGTCGGGCATCGCCCGCACGTTCGGGTGGGGCCAGTCGGTGCCCCACAGCACCCGGTCCGGCGCGGCGTGGATCAGCGCTCGGGCGAAGGGCACGACGTCGTCGTAGGGCGGAGTGCCTTCCGCGGTCAGCCGCTCGGCGCCGGAGATCTTCACCCACGCCCGCTCGTCGGCCATCAGCGCCAGCAGCGCCTGGAACGGTTCCTGGTCGAGCCCGTCGCCGGTCGGTACGCGTGCCATGTGGTCGATGACGTACGGGCACGGCATGCGGTCGAGGAGGTCGGCGTAGGCGGGCAGGTCTTTGGCGTCGAAGTGCAGCACGATGTGCCAGCCGAACGGCACGACCCGGTCGACGATCCGCCAGAACACGTCGAGCTCGGGCGCCCCGCCCAGGTGGGCGACGAAGTTGAACCGAGTGCCGCGGACCCCGACGTCGTGGAGCCGGCCGATGTCGGCGTCGGTGAACGACTCGTCGATCATCGCCACTCCGGCGTACCGGCCGCGGCCGCGTTCGATGGCGTCGACCATCGCCGAGTTGTCGGTGCCGTGGCAGCTGGCCTGCACGAACACCGCCCGCGACAACCCGAGCCGCGCCTGCAGCGCCTCGAAGTCGCCGATGCCCGAGTCGGGCGGGGTGTAGGCCCGATCGGCGGCGTACGGGAACCGGTCGCCCGGGCCGAAGATGTGGCAATGCGCGTCGCACGCGTTCGGCGGCACGACGAACGCGGTCGGTGCGTGCGGGTCGGGGTGCGGGCCGGCGATGGTGCGCTCGCTCATTCGTAGCCCCGGGGGAACACGACGCCGTCCATCAGCTTGCGCGCCGTGCGCACGATCCCGGCTCGCTCGACGATCGGCCCGTCGACACCGATGCGCAGGTCGACGGCCGCGGCGAACGTGCCGGTCGGGTGTTCCAGCACGACGGCGTCGTCACCGTGCCGCGCCAGGAACCGACTTGCCGGTGTGCCCGGCAGCAACGCAGCGGTGGCGACCGACACCGCGGCGAGCACCCCGATCGCGTCGTGGCACTGGTGGGGAATGAACATCCGGGTACACAGATCCCCGCCGTCGCGCGGCGCTGCCACCATGGCCAGCTTCGGCACGGTGAGCGCCGCCACGTCGCCGAGGTGCATCAGCTTCCCGGCCTCCAGCCGGATGTCCTCCAGCCGCGCCCGCAGCGCGTCGTTCCCGTCGAGCTCGGCGCACGTCTCGTAGCCGGTGATGCCCACCGCGTCGGCGGCCATCACGACGACGGGCATTCCGTTGTCGACGAGCGTGCAGTCCACCCCGGCGATCTCGTCGACGGCGTTCGACGTCGGCAGCAGGGCGCCGCAGCTGCTGCCGGCGATGTCGGCGAAGTCGAGCCGGATCGCCGCCGCGGCGCCCGGCACGCCCGACACGGAGATCGTTCCCTCGTCGACGAGCCGGCCGTCGCGGACGGGGAAGTGGGCGGTGGCGATCGAGTCGGTGTTGAGCATGTGGATGCGCACAGTGGCCTGGCCGTCGCCGACCGCGACGAGGCCGCGCTCGATGGCGAACGGGCCGACTCCGGCCAACAGATTGCCGCAGTTCTGGCGGTCGGTCACGAAGCGGTCGCCGACGCCGAGCTGGAGGAACAGGTACTCCACGTCGGCGCGATCGTCGCTCGGCGGCCCGACGATGGCCACCTTCGACGTGAGCGGATGCGCGCCCCCGATGCCGTCGATCTGGCGCGGGTCGGGGGTGCCCATGATCCGCAGGAGCAGGTCGTCGCGCACAGCTGCGTCCGCTGGCAGGTCGTCGCGCAGGAAGTAGGCGCCCTTCGACGAGCCGCCGCGCATGACCATGCAGCGCACCCCCCGGTCGTCGTGGTCGGTCGGGCCTGCCGGCCCATCACCTGCTGTCACGAGACGAGATCGTAGGTGGCGACCGTGCACCCGACGGCGAAGATCGGGATCGGGGCGTAGAAGTGCACCGTCCCCTGCGCCCCGCCCGCCGCCGCGCTGACGGCGATCAACGTGCGGATCTCGAAGCCGCCCTGCCCCGCCTCGGCGTACACATCGAGGTCGGCGTAGCCGAGCAGCTCGCGGCGGTCGTTGCGTGCCCACCGATCGAGGAACTCGCGGTCCCACGCCTCGTTGATCTTCCCCGAATCGGGTGTCGCCGGCCAGTGGGAGATGCCGCCGGTGCCGACGATGGCGATCCGCTCGTCGACCGCGTCGACGGCGGCGCGCAGGGACTCGCCGAACGTCCAGGCCCGGTGCAGCGGTGCCAGGGGCGGGCCCTGACAGTTGATGTTGACCGGCACGATCGGCAGGTCGAACCGCGGGGTGAGGAAGTGGAGCGGCACCATGATCCCGTGGTCGAGCAGCCACTCCTGGGCGTAGGCGACGTCGCTGTGCTCCATCACCTGAGTGATCAGCCGCTCGGACAACCCGCGGTCGCCGGGCACCGCCACCTTCTCGATCCCGAGCCAGCCGGGATCCTCGATCGGACCCTGGTACGAGTCGGCCATCCCCATGGCGAACGACGGCATGTTGTCGAGGAAGAAGTTGGCGAAGTGTTCGGCGGCGATGATGACGAGCGCGTCCGGACGCGTGGCTTCGAGGGCGACCCGCATGTCGTCGAACGCCGCGTAGAGCCGGTCGCGCAGCGCCGGATCGGCCCGCTCGGCGCGGCCGGTGATCCCCGGGGCGTGGCTGCACACGCCCGCGAACACGAGCGTCATCGACCGACCTCGTTCGTCGGGGACGGGGCCGGATGAACGACCTGTGCGTCGGGGACGGGGCCGGTCATCGCATAGACGCCTTCGCGAACCGGGCCGTGCGTGGCGATTCCGTCGCGCATCCGCTGGAGGTAGTCGTTCCACTCGATCTGGTGGAACGCGGCGAAGTGCATCAGGATCTGGCCGTTGACGCCGAGGTGGAACAGCAGCCCGATGTCGGGCTCGGCGAGCGCCAGCGCCTCCTCCTCGGTCAGGTCGTATCCGGCCAGCTCGGCGGCGGGGTCGGCGAGGTACGCCTGCTGGCGCGCCTCGCTGCGGTTCAGCTCGAACAGGAACTTCTGCACCGCGTAGAGGCTCATGAGTCGTCCCAGTCGAGCAGCAGGCGTTCGGGGCCGCGGAACGTGATGTTGGGGAAGAACTCCAGCGTCTGGTCGGGGACGAGGCGCAGCGACGGGAGCCGCTGCGACAGCAACTCGAGCACCAGGCGCGCCTCGATCCGGGCCAGGCCCGAGCCGAGGCAGAAGTGGATGCCCTTGCCGAACGACGTGTGCCGGTTGGCGTTGGCGCGGTGCAGGTCGAACGTGTCGGGCGCGTCGAACAGGTCGGGTTGGCGGTTGGCGGCGGCGAAGTTGAGGAACAGTCGCGTGCCCGCGGGCAGGTCGACGCCGCCGAGGGTGGTCGGCTGCGTGGTGATCCGGCGCCACGAGATCTGGCTCGACTCGAAGCGCAGCGTCTCTTCGACCGCGGCGACGGCGAGCGACGGGTCGGCGCACAGCGCGTCCCACTGGTCGCGACGCGGGAGCAGGCAGCGCAGCGTGTTGCACAACAGGGCGGTGACCGGGTCGTGGCCGGCGAACGAGATGCCGTACACGACCGACTCCACCTCGCGGTAGCTGATGCCGGTGCCGTTCGCCGGATCGGGGTCGGCGTCGTGGGCGTCGAGCAGCTCGGAGCAGAAGTCGTCGGCCCGCTCGTCGCGGCGGCGGGCGACGAACGCACGGCAGTAGCGCCAGTAGTCGAGCATGCCCTCGGCGATCGCCACCTGCTCCTCGGCGGTCGGCCGGCCCCACGAGAACGCCCGCCGGTTGACGCACCACGACTTGATCATCCGGTCGTCCTCGGGCGGGAAGCCGATGAGGCGGAACACGATCTCGGCCGGCAGCGGGAACGCCAGCGCCGCCACGTAGTCGATCGGTGGTCCCTGCTCGACCATGCGCTCGATCAGCGCCGTGGCGCGCTCGCGCATGTGGGCTTCGAGGGCGTGGAGGCGGCGGTTGGAGAAGCCCTGCCGGGTGTACACGCGGATGCGGGCGTGGTCGGGCTCGGGCCGATTCGACATCACCGCGACCGGGTCGAAGTCGTCGGCCGCGAGCACCGCGGCCGCCTCCGGGGCGAGGGGGTAGATCGGGTCCTGCACGTTCGTCGAGGCGTACACGTCGGGGTTCATGAACACCGTGTCGATGTCGGCCATCGTCGTCACCACGACGTGGCCGAGCTCGGGCGCGTAGAACACCGGGTGCTCGTCGCGCAGGGCGGCGGCGATCGGGTACGGGTCGGCGAGGTAGTCGGCGTCGAGCGGCGACCAGCCCTGGTGCACCGGGCAGCCGGCCGGCGCCGCGCCGATCGTGTCGGGCGCCTGGTGATACGTGTTCGCCGCGCTAGCCGTCACAGCTTGGCCACCTCGTCGAGCAGGGCGTAGAGCCGTTCGAGCTCGGCGGCGCCGAGGCGGTCGCCGATGTGTTCGTAGGCCGCCTCGCTGCGCGGTGCGATCTCGGCGACCAGCTCGACCCCGGTTGCGGTGATCGTGATCTCGGCACGGCGGGCGTCCTCCGGCCCCGATGCTCGCGCGATCAGCCGGCGGTCGTCGAGCGACACCAGCATCCTCGACAGGCTCGGCCCCAGCAGATACGTGCGTTCCGCCAGCTCGCCGACCGACAGCGCGCCGTCGGCGTCGTGGAGGGCGCGCAGCACCCGCCACTGCTGCTCGGTCAGGTCGTGCTCGGCGAGGCTCGGGCGGAAGTGGCGCATCACCGCCTCCCGGGCCCGCATCAACGCCATCGGCAGCGACCGGTCGAACCCGCGCATGCCGATCGCTGTCCGCGGCGCTTCACTCATCGCGAACCCCGTTGCGCAGGGTGCCGATGCCGGGCACCTCGACCTCGACGACGTCACCGGGCCGGAGGAAGCGGGGCGGGTCGAACCGGGCGCCGGCACCGGTCGGCGTGCCGGTGAACACGACGTCGCCCGGCTCCAGCGTGCAGAACGTCGACAGGTAGGCGATCTGAAACTCGATCGGGTAGGCCATCGACGCCGGCGTGTCGTCCTGGCGCAGCTCGCCGTTGACGCGCGTGGTGAGGTGCAGATCGGCGAAGTCGCCGATCTCGTCGAGCGTCACCATCCACGGGCCGATCGATCCCGACGATTCCCAGTTCTTGCCCTGGGTGACGTTGAACTTGGCGTGGCGCACCCAGTCGCGGATCGTGCCCTCGTTGCCGAGCGTGAGCCCGGCGATGTGCTCGCGGGCGCGCGCCTGGGGGATGCGGCGCCCGGCCTTGCCGATGATCGCCACGATCTCGCCCTCGTAGTCGAGCTGCTCGCTCTCGGGCGGGCGGACCAGGTCGTCGCCGTGGCCGACGAGCGAGGCGGGAAAGCGGACGAACACACTCGGCTTGGTCGCCGGCTCCTGCCCGTCGCGGTACTCGGCGTCGCGTCCGCCGTAGTTGACGCCGATGCAGAAGATCTTGCCCGGCCGCGGGATCGTCCGCTCGAAGCCGATCTCGTCGAGGGCGACCGTGTCAACGCCCGCGGTCGACGCCGCCTCCGCGACGGCGCGCGCCTCGTCGAGGCGCTGCTGGGCGAGCAGGTCGCCGAGGTCGCGCACACCGTCGAGCCGGGCACCGAGATCGAGAACTCGATCTTCGACGTCGGCACGCACGACCGCGCCGAACGTCGAGCGACCATCGTGGTGGTAGCTGAGCAACCGCATCTTGCGGTCATACATAACATGTTAGATAATCGAGTGCAATGCCTCACGTGACGATCGAGCATTCGGCCAACGTGGCCGAGGTGGCCGACATCGGCGCGCTCGTCGACGCGGTCCACGACGCCGCCCTGGCCACCGGCATCGCGCCGCTCGACGCGCTGCGCACCCGCGCCGCGTCGCGCGAGCACTACGCGATCGGCGACCGCCACCCCGACAACAAGTTCGTCGCCGTCACCGCCCGCCTCGGCGCCGGCCGCTCCGACGACGACAAGCACCGCCTCCTCCAGGTGCTGATGGACGCGCTGGAGGACTTCCTCGGCGACGAGAGGGAGACGATGATGCTCAGCGTCGAGTACCAGGAGATCGACCCGGCCTGGCGGATCAACTCCAACCACCTGCGCCCGGCGATCGCGGCCCGCACCGCTGACACTGACCACTGACCACTGACCACTGACGAGGGAGCACCATGGCCGCCCCGACCCGCAGCTTCGACGACAACGCCGCCACCGCCGCCGCGCAGATGCGGCGGTTCGCCGACGGACCCTTGCTGCACCTCATCGGCGGGCGCCCGGCGCCGAGCGTCAGTGGCGACACGTTCGACAACCGCTCGCCGATCGACGGGGCCCTGCTCGGTCGGGTGGCCGCCGGCGACGCCGCCGACGTCGACGCTGCGGCCCGCGCCGCCGCGGACGCGTTCGGCGACTGGGCGGGCCGCACCGGCGAGCAGCGCAAGCGGGTCCTGCACCGCGTCGCGGACCTGATCGTCGAGCGCGCCGACGAGATCGCGGCGGTCGAGTGCGTCGACACCGGCCAGACGATCCGCTTCATGAGCGCGGCGGCGATCCGCGGCGCCGAGAACTTCCGGTTCTTCGCCGACCACGCGCCCGACGCCGGCAACGGCCGCTCGATGCCCGACGAGCACCACGTCAACTTCTCCACCCGGTCGCCGCTCGGCCCGGTCGGCGTGATCACGCCGTGGAACACACCGTTCATGCTGTCGACGTGGAAGATCGCCCCGGCGCTGGCCGCCGGCTGCACCGTGGTGCACAAGCCGGCCGAGTGGTCGCCGTGCACGGCCGCGATGCTCTCGGAGATCGCGCTCGACGCCGGTCTGCCGCCCGGGGTGCTGAACACGGTGCACGGCCTCGGCGAGTCGGCCGGCCGGGCGCTCACCGAGCACCCGCTGATCAAGGCGATCGCGTTCGTCGGCGAGTCGGCGACCGGGTCGCTGATCCAGGCCCAGGCGGCGCCGACGCTCAAGCGGCTGCACTTCGAATTGGGGGGCAAGAACCCGGTGATCGTGTTCGCCGACGCCGACCTCGACCGCGCCCTCGACGCGGTGATGTTCATGATCTACAGCCTCAACGGCGAGCGCTGCACGTCGTCGAGCCGCCTGCTCGTCGAGCGCTCGATCCACGACGCGCTCGTCGAGCGGCTGACCGCGCGCGTGCGGGCGCTGCGGGTCGGCCACCCGCTCGACCCCGCGACGGAGATCGGCCCGCTGATCCACCCCGTCCATTGCGAGAAGGTGCGCAGCTACCGCACCGTCGCCGAGGCCGAAGGAGCGACCGTGATCGTCGGCGGGGGAGCGGCCGCCGACCCGGCGTCGTACTACGTCGACCCCATGCTGTTCACCCGGGCGACGAACGACATGCGCATCGCCCGCGAGGAGATCTTCGGGCCCGTGCTGACCGTCATCCCGTTCGACGACGAGGAGGACGCTGTGGCGCTGGCCAACGACACCCCGTACGGGCTCGCCGGCTACCTCTGGACCGGCGACACCGGGCGCGCCCACCGCGTCGCCCGTGATCTCGACGTCGGCATGGTGTGGGTCAACTCGCAGAACGTCCGCCACCTCCCGACCCCGTTCGGTGGCACGAAGGCGAGCGGCGTCGGCCGCGACGGCGGGCCGGACTACTCCTTCGACTTCTACATGGACACCAAGAACATCGCCATCGCCTACGGCACCCACCCGATCGCCAAGCTCGGACAGGTCCCGTGACCCGCACGCTCAGCCCCGAACAGGTCGCCGAGTTGGTCGCGGCGCACGAGCAGGCGCGGGTGACGGCGGTGCCGATCGACCCGGTGACGCGGGCGTTCCCCGACGTCACCCTCGACGACGCGTACGCCATCCAGGCCGCGTGGATCGACCTCCAGGTCGCCAATGGCGCGATCGTCGCCGGCCACAAGGTCGGTCTCACGAGCCGGGCGATGCAGATGGCGATGAAGATCGACGAGCCCGACTTCGGGGCGCTGCTCGACCACATGTTCATCGAGTCCGGGTCGACGATCAGCGCCGCGCGGTACCTCGACCCGAAGCTCGAAGTCGAGTTCGCCTTCGTGCTCGGCGACACGCTCGACCATCCTGAGGTCACCGCGGCCGACGTGTACGCGGCGACCGACCGCATCGTCCCCGCCCTCGAGTTGATCGACGCCCGCTCGTACCGCACCCACCCGGCCGACGGGCGTACCCGCACCGTGCGCGACACGATCGCCGACAACGCGGCCGACGCCGGCATCGTCGTCGGGAGCGACGGCGTCTCGCCGGCCGACGCGGCCGCGGGCGCGCTGCGCTGGGCGGGAGCGATCTTCAGCCGCAACGGCACGGTCGAGGAGACCGGGCTCGGCGCCGGCGTGCTCGGCGACCCCGTCCTGGGGGTCGTCTGGCTGGCCAACCGCCTGCACGGCCTCGGCATCCCGCTGGCCGCGGGCGAGACGATCCTCGCCGGGTCGTTCACCCGTCCCGTCGACTGCCGGCCGGGCGACGACTTCCACGCCGACTTCGGCCCGCTCGGCGAGCTGACCCTGTCGGTGACCGAGTAGCACCCGAGCGCGGAGGGATCGATGGAACTGCCACGGAACGAGTTCAAGCGCCAGCTGGCCGAGCCCGGGGTGACCTACGGGCTGTTCACCGGCATCGTCGACCCGGCGGTGGCCGAGGTGATCGCGAGTGCAGGGTTCGACTGGATGCTCCTCGACGCCGAGCACGCGCCGCACGACCTGCGCTCGATCCTCGCCCACCTCCAGGCAGCCGCCGCGTACGACACCCCGGTGCTCGTGCGGCCCGAGTCGGGCGACACCGTGTTGATCAAGCGGGTCCTCGACGTGGGCGCACTGACGCTGCTGATCCCGATGGTCGAGTCGGCCGAGCAGGCGGCGCAGGTGGCTGCCGCCTCCCGCTACCCGCCGGCCGGGGTGCGTGGCGTCGCCACGTCGGTGAACCGGGCGGCGCGCTGGGGACGGGTCGGCGACTACCTCGCGGGCGCCGACGGCGAGACCTGCATCGTCGGCCAGATCGAGACGGTCGCCGGCGTGCAGGCGATCGAGTCGATCGCCGCCGTCGACGGTGTCGACGCCCTGTTCGTCGGCCCGTCCGATCTCGCCGCGTCGATGGGCCTGATCGGCCAACCCGGCCACCCCGACGTCACCGCCGCCGTCGACGACGCGATCGAGCGGATCGTCGCCACCGGCCGGCCCGCGGGCGTCTTCGCCACCACCCCCGACCTGGTCGAGCGGTGGGTCGCCCGCGGTGCGACGTTCGTCGCCGTCGGCGTCGATCTCTCGCTCCTCGCCAAGGCAGCCACCGACCTCGCGTCGCGGTATCGCCGCGTCTGAAAGACGACTCAGCGCCCCTGCGGTCAGGGCGCGTCGGCCGTCGCCGCGAGGAACTCGCGGCGCACCCGCGCCATGTCGAGCTTGCCGCTCGGGCTGCGTTCGATCCGCTCGTGCACGACGATGCGCTTGGGCTTCTTGTAGCCGGCGATCGACCGGGCGACGTGCGCGAGGAGCTCGGCTTCGGTCACGTCGCCGGCCGGCGCGGCGACGATCGCGGAGACCGTTTCACCCCACCGGGCATCGGGCACGCCGAACACGACGGCGTCGGTGACGGCCGGGTGGTCGAGCAGGGCTGCTTCGACCTCCGCCGGGTAGATCTTCTCGCCGCCGGTGTTGATCACCGAACTGCCGCGGCCGAGCAGTTCCACGTGCCGGCCCTCCTCGACGCGGACGTAGTCGCCCGACACCAGGTGGCGCACGCCCCGGATGACGGGGTACGCCTCGGCGGTCTTCGCGTCGTCGTTCAGATACCCCTTCGGCAGCGTGCCGCGAAAGGCGAGTAGCCCGACCCGGCCGGGCTCGTCGTGGATCTCCTCGAAGTTCTCGTCGAGGACCACCGCGTCGGGGAGGAGCTGGAGGTGGGCCGGGAGGTCGTCGGCCGCGTTCGACGTCGCGACGGCGAACGGGCCGCCCTCGGTGGCGGCCAGGATGTCGGCGATCGACACCGAGCCGAGTGCGTGGAGGCGGGCCTTGACGGCGTCGCTGAACCGCATGCCCGAACTGAGCGCCGTGCGCAACGAGGGCAGTTCGGTCACCCCGAGGTCGTCCGCGGCATCGAGCAGTGGGATGGCGACGGCGTCGCCGGCGACGATCAGGCGCGTCACCCCCCGATCCACGATGGCGCGGATGGCGCGGCGCCCGTCGAAGTGCGCGCTCGGCAGGATCACCAGCGTGCCGCCCAGCACGAACGCGTTCATCGAGTTGAACAGCGCGGTGCCGTGCATGAACGGAGCGAGCGGCAGCACGACCGGCGCATCGGTGCCGAGGTCGCGTGCCACGGCGACCATCTCGTCGACCGACGCCGGCACGTCGAGACCGACGGTGGTGTAGATCGAGTAGAGCTGGACGGCGAGCAGTACGTCGGTCGGCCAGACCACGCCCTTCGGATGCCCGGTGGTGCCTCCCGTGAAGAGGTACAGCTCGCCGCCCTCCGGCGCGGTCGCGCTCGCGTGCTCGGCCGCGGTGACGCGCCGTTCGCCGAACGCCACCGCGTCGAGCCGGCGCGGCGCCTGCGGATCGTCGTCCACCCGCACGAGTGTGATCCGACGCTGGAGCCCGCCGACGGCGTCGACGACGGCCGGCTCCAGGCTGGTCGGGAAGATCAGCGCCTCGGCACGCGAGTCGTCGAGCAGGCGGGCGGCCTCGCGCCCGCCGTAGCGGAAGTTGATCGGCACGAGCGTGGCGCCGAGCTTCAACGTGGCGAACAGGGCCACCATGTACTCGACCCGGTTGTACATGAACACCGCCACCGGGCTGCGCCGGCCGATCCCACGGTTGCGCAGCAGCCCGGCGAACCGCTCGGCCTCGTCGTCGAAGGCGGCGTAGGTCAGTTCGACATCGCCGGCGATGATCGCCATCCGGTCGGGCATCTCGCGGGCCACCCGTTCCCAGACATCGCCGTACGTGGCAGTGGTCATCTCCGCCCGGCGGTGGCCGGCTCGTGTTCTGACGCCACCATCGCCGCGAGCACGCGGCGCGCGGCGAGACCGCCGGTGTCGATCTTCAGGCTCACCTCGGCCGGCTCCCAGGAGTCGCCGAGGCGGGCCTCGATGAGGTTGAGCGCGTCGACGTCCTGGAGTACGACGGCCCGGTTCGACTCGGCGATGAACGTGTCGAGCTCGGAGTCGTCGACGCCGAAGTCGCGGCAGACCGCCCAGAAGTCCATCGTGCGATGGTCGTCGATCGGGGTGATCGCGTACAGCACCTTCATGCGGGCGGCCTGGGGATGGTCACGGTCGCCGTCGGGCACCGACCCGGCGGGGGCGACGCGCACGTGGAGCAGGTAGTAGCCGGGTGCGTGGTACTCGATGTCCTGCCAGCGGTCGATCGGGGAGCGGAGCCCGGTCGAGCCCGAGTAGAAGTTCGGGCAGGCGACCGACTCCATGCGCCGGCTGACGCGCACGACGGCGTGTTCCTCGTCGACCGTCGTGGTGATCGGCGTCTCGGCCACCTCGGGCGTGCCGATCAGGCCGCTGTGCAGGAACGTCTCGTGGGACAGGTCGAGGAGGTTGTCGACGAGCAGGCCATACCGGGCGTCGAGCAGCTCCATGCCGTCGACGCAGCTCCATCCGGGGTCGCGCGCCCAGGGGATGTCCGGCAGCCGGGCGCGCTCGGGCGCCTCGGGATCGCCCATCCACACCCAGATCCACGGCCCGATCTCGGCGAGCGGGCGGGGGGTGACGCGAGCGCGGGTCGGGATGCGGTCCTGGCCCGGCGCATAGGTGCACGCGCCGTCGGGTGCGAAGCGCAGGCCGTGGTAGCCGCACTGGATCTCCTCGCCGCACGTCACCCCGGCCGACAGCGGATACCCGCGGTGCGGGCACCGGTCCTCCAGCGCCACGGCCTTCCCGGCCGGCGTGCGGTAGAGCACGATCGATTCGCCGCAGATCGTGCGCCCGACCGGCTCCGCGCCGACCTCGCCGCTCGACGCCGCGACGTACCAGTTCTGCTTGGGGTAGGTCGTCGTTCCCGCCTCGCTCGGAGCGGTGTTGCCCTGCCTGCTCGCGGTCATCGGCCTGCCCCTTCCATGCCTTCCCCCATTCCGTTGGTGTCCCATGATACGGACATGCATGTCTGATCGATGGGAATCAAACGGTACCTCGCGGGACGCGTTCCGTCCAGGGCAGATCGGGACGGACCCGACGTCACGGCGACGGCGACCACGCTGCGCGGCGAACCGCGTGCAGCTCGTCAGCGGGTGGCGGGGTCCCAGTCGGCGAGTTGGATCAAGCGGTCGGCGGCGGCGCGCAACTTCTTCAGGTGGTCGCCCGCGAGCTCGTCGGCCGAGGTGCGATCGGCGTCGGCGAGGATGCCGAGACCGGCCACCACCTCGCCCGCCTGGTCGTACACGGGCACAGCGATCGTCCGTACACCGGCTTCGAGGAGGCCCGTGGTCAACGCGTAGCCCTGCCGGCGGATCTGCTCCGCCGACGGGACCTCGCCGGCGTCGATCGGTGCGGGAGCCGGTGCCGCCCCGCCGTTGGCCACCTCCTGGTACGCCAGCAACATCCTGCCGACCGACGTCGACATGGCGGGGATGCGGCGCCCGAGCTCGTTGGGTTGCAGGACGTAGTCGCCGTTCACGGCGTTGCCGGTCTCGACCGTGACCACCACGTCGCCGTCGAGCACGGCCAGGGTGACGCCGGTGTGAACCTGTTCGGCCAGTTCGTCGAGCACCGACTTGGCGTGATCGGTGATGTGGTTGGCCGCCCGGTAGCCGCCCGCGAGCTTCAGCACGACCGGGCCGAGCTCGAATCGGCTGCCCTGCTTGCGGACCATGCCGGCTTGTTCGAGGGTGCCGAGCAAGCGGTACACGGTGGAGCGCGACAAGCCGGTGCGGGTGCTGAGCGTCGCCGCGTCGAGGCGCGGTGAGTTGGCGTCGAGCGTGAGCAGGATCGCCATCGCCCGCTCGACGGATTGCACGGAGTCGTCTGCCATGAGGATCGACCGATCCCTTGATCGCAGTCGTCGATTCGACTACGTTGGGTTTCGGCATCCGGACTCTATTGTCCGGATGATGGGAGAGTCAAACCGGTGGGGGCCGGTGTGGACGGACGCAAGTGATCGACGCAAGTGTTCGAAGGGGGAGGGTGTGAGGTCGGCGAGCGTTGATCGCGTACAGGATCCCGCCACGAGAGTTCCGAAGGTTGCTTCTTCGCACGTGAACCAACATCGAGAAACGGGGATTGAAACATGAGGCCAACTTCGATCACACGATCGACGCGGCGACGACTCGTCGTTGCGTCCGCCGTCGTGCTCTCCCTTGCCGTCGCGGCATGCGGGAGCGACGACGATTCGGGCGACGGGGGCGACGGCGCTCCCACCGGCACCGAAGCCCCCGCCGGCACCGAAGCCGGCACAGGGACCGAGGCCGAGTCGTCGGGCGGGCCCGAAGGTGGCGTGTCGGCCGACAAGCTGGCCGAGCTCGAAGCCGAGGTCGCCGCGGCCGCGGCCGCGCCGGAGTTCGCTCCCCAGGGGCCCGCCTTCGACGTGGCCGACCTGGCCGGCAAGAAGATCTTCTCGATGCCGGTGGCGAGCTCGCTCACCGGCTGCGACAACATGGCCAAGTGGGTGGTCGGCATCGCCCAGTCGATCGGGATGGACGACTCGTTCTACTACCAGAACGACGGTGGCCCGCAGGCCTGGCAGGCCGGCATGGAGCAGGCGATCAACGGCGGCTACGACGGGGTCGCCCTGGTGTGCGGCATCGACCCGAACGCCCTGACCCCGCAGATGGAGTCCGCACGCGAGAAGGGCATCCAGGTCGTCGACATGCACCTCGCCGACGTCTCGGTGCCGGCCGACCCGCTGATCGCCGGGCAGACCAACGGCGAGTTCAACAAGTCGATGCGCATGGGCGTGTACACCGCACTGATCAACTCCGGCGGCGAGCCGATCGACGTGTTCATGATCACCGCCAACGAGAATCCGCCGTCGGTCGGCATGGAGCAGACCGTGAAGGACACCCTCGCCGAGCTGTGCTCGGCGTGCACCTTCTCGTCGCAGAACGTGCCGATCCCCGACTTCTTCGGCGGCGCCGGCCAGTCGACGATCGACGCCGCACTGGTCGCCAACCCCGACCTCGACGCCGTGTTCTTGTCGTACGACTTCATGGCGCCGGTGGTCGAGGGCTCGATCAAGGCCAATGGGGCCGACGCCAAGATCTACGGCTTCGGAGGCGACTACCCGGTCGTGTCCACCATGACCGCGCCCGACTCGGCGATGGGCACCGACATGGGCCCGGACTTCCTGTGGATGGCCTACAGCGGCGCCGATCAGCTCTTCCGGGCGATGGCCGGCGAACCCGTCATCCCGTCCGACGAGGCCTACGCCCCGTACCGCCTGTGGACCAGCGAGAACGCGGGCGAGAAGGGTGAGGCGCCGGGCGCCGGGTTCGGCGACGCCTTCCTGCAGGGCTACTACGACCTCTGGACGAACAACCCGGCGACCGAGCCGTACACGCCCTGACCCGGATCCCGACCCTGAACCCCTGACCCGGACGGCCCGACCGACTCGTCATGGAGCTTGCTCTCGAACTCACGAACATCTCCAAGCGGTTCGGGGCGACCCGGGCGCTCGATGGCGTGGACCTCTCCGTCGCACACGGAGAGGTCCACGCCCTGCTCGGCGAGAACGGCAGCGGCAAGTCGACGCTGATCAAGGTGCTCGCCGGCGTGCACGAACCCGAGCCGGGAGGCTCGCTCGTGATCGGTGGCACGTCCGTGCCGCTCCCGATGGCAGCCGGCGGCTTCCACGACCTCGGCCTCAGCTTCGTGCACCAAGACCTCGGCCTGGCCCGCCCGCTGACCGTGCTGGAGAACCTCGTCGGCGCCGCTGCCCCCGAGGAGTACTCGCGCTTCCACGTCGGCTGGCGCGCCGAGGCGGCCAAGGCCCGCACGATGCTCGAGTCGTACGGCGTCACCATCGACCCGCGCACGATCGTCGACGATCTGCCGCCCGTCGGCCAGGCACTCGTCGCCATCGCCCGCGCCGCGGAGGAGCTCCGTGAGTTCCGCGAGCGCACGGGCGCCACCACGTCGGTGCTCGTGCTCGACGAGCCCACCGTGTTCCTCCCCGAGGAGGAGCTCGAGTTCCTGTTCGACCTCGTCCGCCAGGTCGTCGCGCAGGGCTCCAGCGTGATCTTCATCTCCCACGACCTCGCCGCCGTGCGCGTGATCGCCGACCGCGTCACCGTGCTGCGCGACGGCAAGGTCGCCGCCACCGCGTCGATGGCCGACGTCAGCGACGAGCAGATCGTCGAGTTCATCGTCGGCCCCGCCAAGTCACGCGAGCTCCACGAGCACGGCGGCCAGTTCCACCTCGACCGCGTCGTCGACCTCACGGCCGAGCCGCAGCTCGTGGTGTCCGGCCTCGTCGGCGACCGGGTGCGCGGGCTCGGCTTCGAGGTCGCGCCCGGCGAGGTCGTCGGCCTCGCGGGCCTGCTCGGATCGGGTGTGGAGGAGGTGCCGTACCTGCTGTTCGGTGCCCAGCGCGCCGCGGCCGGCACGTTGCAGGTCAACGGCCGCCGCGTCGATCTCACCAGGCAGCAGCCGGCGAGCGCCGTCGGCATGGGCCTGTCGTTCATCCCGGCCGACCGCAACCGTGACGGCATCGCCCGCGAGATCGAGGTCGACCGCAACATGATGTCGCTCGTGCTGCGGCGCTTCACGGCCGGCGGCCGGCTGCGCAACGGCCGCGTCCGATCGACGTCGGACGCCCGGGCACACGACTTCGACGTGCGGCCGCGGCGCACCGATCTGCACGCCGGCACGCTCAGCGGCGGCAACGCCCAGAAGGTCGTGCTCGCCAAGTGGCTGGAAACGAACCCGGCGGTGCTGCTGCTCCACGAACCGACCCAGGGCGTCGACATCGCGGCCCGCGCCCAGATCTACCGCAAGATCATCGCCGCCGCCGACGAGGGCATGTCGGTGGTGTGGGTGTCGAGCGACTTCGAGGAGCTCGCCACCACCTGCACCCGCGTCATCGTGCTCAACAACGGGCGAGCCACCTCGGAGATGCTCGGCGACGAGCTGACCCCCGAAGCGATCACGGCGCGTGTGTTCGCCGGCCAGCAAGACGCCGAGACCGCGGCGTCCCCGACCGACAGAGGTGACCCTTTGAAAGTGACCACTCCATGAAAGCGACCGTATGAGCCAGTCCGTCACCGAAACGAGCGCCGCCGAGCCTGCCGATGCCAACGCGTCGGCGAACGGGTACGGCAAGCGGTCGGTCCTGTCCCGGTACGGCGAGCAGCTCGCGCTGCCGTTCGCCTGGCTGCTGATCATCCTGTTCTTCTCGTTCCGGGCCCCCGAGCTGTTCCCCACCACGAGGAACCTCGGCAGCGTGCTCGGCACCCAGACGGCGCTGTTCATCCTCGCCCTCGCCGCCCTGTTGCCGGCGATGGCGGGCGACCTCGACCTGTCGCTCGGCTGGGCCGGAGCGTTCTCGGCGATGGTGATGGCGGTGCTGAACACCCAGCACGGGTGGGGCATCGTGCCGGCAGCGGTGCTGGCGATCTTCATCGGCGCCGCCTGCGGAGCGCTCAACGGGTTCGTGGTGGTGAAGCTGAAAACCGAGCCGTTCATCATGACCCTCGGCACCGGCGCGATCTTCCAGGGCTTCGTGCTGTGGGTGTCGGACTCCAACACCGTCACCAACGTCGCCCGTGGCCTGTCGACGTGGACGCTGCAGACCAAGGTGTGGGTGATCCCCATCCAGTTCTTCTACGCCGTCGCGATCATGCTGGTGATCTGGTGGGTGTCGGAGCACACGCCGCTCGGGGTGCGGTGGCTGTTCGTCGGCAAGTCGCGCGACGTGGCCCGGCTGTCGGGCATCAACACCGACCGCATCCGCTTCGGCTCGTTCGTCGCTGCCGGCGTGCTGGCCGCGTTCGCTGCCGTCGTGTTCGTCGGCAACTCCGGCTCGATGTCGCCCGTGTCGTTCTCGCCGTTCCTGCTCCCCGCGTACGCCGCCGTCTTCCTCGGCGCGACCACCATCCGGCCCGGCCGGTTCAACCCGATCGGCACGATGATCGCCGTGCTCTTCCTCGCCACCGGCGTGCAGGGCCTGCGCATCCTCGGCGCCGACGACTACACCCAGTTCCTGTTCTACGGAATCACGCTGGTCGTCGCGGTCGCCGGCTCGCGCTACCTCCGGGCCCGGTAGCCGGCCGGATCACCGGTACTGTCGACGACCATGGGGGGCCGAACGGAGCTGAGCGAACACGTCAGGTACGAACAGCGCGGCGCGGTCGCGATCCTCACGCTCGACCGTCCCGCCAAGCGCAACGCCCTCGACACCGGCACGGTACGGGCGCTCGGCGAGTTCTTCCGCGACGCACCGGGCGACGTGGCCGCGGCGGTGCTCACGTCGTCGAGCGGCAACTTCAGCGCCGGGCTCGACCTGTCGGAGCTCACCGAGACCTCGGTGTTCGAGGGCGTGCTGCACAGCCGCGGCTGGCACGAACCGTTCAACCAGATCCAGCTCGGCACGATCCCGGTCGTGTCGGTGCTGCGCGGCGCGGTGATCGGCGGTGGCCTCGAGCTGGCCCTGGCGACGCACATCCGGGTGGCCGAGCCGTCGGCCTACTACGCGCTGCCCGAGGGCAGCCGTGGCATCTTCGTCGGCGGCGGCGCGTCGGTGCGCCTGCCCCGGTTGATCGGGGTGCACCGCATGGCCGACATGATGCTGACCGGCCGGGTCCTCGACGCCGCGGCGGGCAACGACCTCGGGATCTCGCAGTACCTCGTCGCCGACGGCGAGGGCGACGAGCGGGCGATCGAGCTGGCCAACCGCATCGCCGAGAACAACCCGGTCACCAACTACGCGGTGCTCCAGGCGCTGCCGCGCATCGCCGAGATGGGCCCGAACGAGGGGCTGTTCGTGGAGTCGTTGATGGCCGCCATCAGCCAGGGCTCCGACCGGGCCAAGGAGCTCCTCGACGACTTCCTGGCGGGCCGGGCGGCCAAGGTCCGCGCCGCGGAGAGCACGGCCACCGACGACAAGGTCGCTGACGACAAGGACGGAGCATCGTGACGGTTGCCGACGGAGACATCATCTACCAGCCGGGGCCCGACGTCCGCCGGGAGTCGAAGATCGGCCGGTACATGGACTGGCTCGCCGAACAGCACGGCCTCCAGTTCGACACCTACGGCGAGCTGTGGGAGTGGTCGGTCGGCGACATCGACGCGTTCTGGCGCTCGGTGTGGGACTACTTCGGCGTCGAGTCCGCCACGCCGGTCGGTCCCGTGCTCGGGCGCCGGGAGATGCCGGGCGCCGAGTGGTTCCCCGGCACCCGCATCAACTACACCGGCGAGTACCTGCGCGCCGCTGCCGGGCGCGATGGCGACGTCGCCATCATCGGGGTGTCGCAGACCCGCGACGAGGTCACCTGGACCTACCGGCAGCTCAACGAGCAGATCGCCCGCGTCCGCGCCGGGCTCGTGCGCCTCGGGGTGGGGGAGGGCGACCGCGTCGTCGCCTACATGCCCAACGTGCCCGAGACGGTCGCCGCGTTCCTGGCGACGGCCAGCCTCGGCGCCACGTGGGCGGCGGTCGCCCCCGAGTTCGGGCCCCAGGCGGTCATCGACCGGTTCGGGCAGCTCGAACCGTCGGTGCTGCTGACGGTCGACGGGTACCGCTACGGCGACAAGGACGTCGACATCAGCGAGCGCGTCGCCGCGATCCGCGCCGCCATCCCCTCGCTCCAGCACACGGTGGCGCTGACCTACGCCGGGCGCACGGTCGACGACACGATCGGCTGGGACGACTTCACGAGCGAGATCGGCGAGCTCGTCGCGGTGCCCGTGCCGTTCGACCATCCGCTGTGCGTGCTGTTCTCCTCCGGCACCACCGGCCTTCCGAAGGCGATCGTCCACGGCCACGGCGGCATCATCCTCGAGGCCTACAAGAACCACGTGCTGAGCTGGGACCTCGGCCCCGGCTCGCGGCTGATGTGGTTCACGACCACGGCCTGGATGATGTGGAACGCCCTCGTGTCGACGTTGCTGACCGGCGCGTCGATCGTGTGCCTCGACGGCAACCCGATGTGGCCCGACCTCGACGCGCAGTGGCGCATCGCCGAGGAGGTCCAGCCCACGATGATGGGGCTCGGCCCCGCGTTCGTCATGACCTGTGTGAAGCAGGGCCGCGAGCCGGCCGCCACCTACGACCTCGGCTCGCTGGAGATGCTCTGCGCCGCCGGGTCGCCGTTGCCGACCGAGGGCTTCGTGTGGCTGCACGAGCAGTTCGGGAGCCACGCTCCGGTCTACGTGGGCAGCGGCGGCACCGACGTGTGCACCGGGCTCGTGCAGGGCTATCCGATCGTGCCGGTGTACGCCGGGGAGATCTCGGCCAAGTGCCTCGGCGTGGCCGCCTACGCCTACGACGAGGCCGGGAACTCGGTGGTCGGCGAGCTCGGCGAGCTGGTGATCGTGGAACCGATGCCCTCCATGCCGGTGCGGTTCTGGGGCGACGACGCCGACATGTCGCGCTACCGCGGCACGTACTTCGAGCACTACCCGGGCGTGATGCGCTTCGGCGACTGGGTGCGCTTCAGCGAGCGTGGAACCGCCGTGGTCACCGGCCGCTCCGACGCCACGCTCAACCGTGGCGGCGTGCGCATCGGCACGGCCGAGATCTACCGCATCGTCGAGCAACTCGACGAGGTCGACGACAGCCTCGTCGTGCACCTCGAAGACCCCTCGGGCGGCCTCGGCGAACTGATCCTGTTCGTCCAGCCCGCCCCTGCGCCCGGTGAGCTCGACGACGAACTGCGGGCCAAGATCGCTCGCGCCCTGCGCGAGGCGCTGTCGCCGCGGCACGTGCCCGACCGCATCCTCGCCGTCAGTGGCGTGCCGCGGAACCTCACCGGCAAGAAGCTGGAGGTGCCGGTGAAACAGGTCCTCCGTGGCGTCGCCGTCGACACCGTCGTGTCGCGCCAGGCAATGGCCGACCCCGCCGCTCTCGACAGCGTGCTCGACGCGATCGCCCGGCGCTGATGGGCCACGTCGCGATCGTCGGCACCGGGGTCATCGGGTCGAGCTGGGCGGCCCTGTTCGCCGCCCACGGCGACGAGGTCGTCGCCAGCGACCCTCGCCCCGACGTCGCCGATCAGCTCCGCCGCGACGTCGAGCAGTGTTGGCCGTCGCTGGTGCGGCAGGGTCTCGTGGCCGACGGCGCGTCGCCCGAGCTCGTATCGGTCGCCGCGTCCGCGGGCGCGGCGGCCGAGGGTGCCTCGTTCGTGCAGGAGAACGCGCCGGAACGGCTCGACGTGAAGCTCGACCTGTACGGCGAGCTCGACGCGGCGGCCGCGCCGGGCGTCGTGATCGCGTCCAGCTCGTCGGGGCTGATGGCGACCCAACTGCAACAGGGTTGCCCCCACCATCCCGAACGCGTGCTGATCGGCCACCCGTTCAACCCGCCGCACCTCGTCCCCCTCGTCGAGGTGGTCGGCGGCGGGGTGACGACAGGCGAGGCGATCGAGCAGGCGATGGCGATCTACACCTCGATCGGCAAGTCGCCGATCCGGATCCGCGCCGAGCTCCCCGGCCACGTCACCAACCGTCTCCAGGCGGCATTGTGGCGCGAGGCCTACTGGCTGGTCGAGCAGGGGGTGGCGTCGGTGGCCGACATCGACCGGGCCATCTCGTCGGGGCCGGGCCTGCGGTGGGCGCTGCTCGGCCCGTTCGCCACGCAGCACCTGTCGGGTGGTGAGGGTGGGATGGCGCACGTGCTCGAACACCTCGGCCCGCCGATGGTCGAGTGGTGGGGCACCTTCCGGTCCGCGGAGTGGACCCCCGAGTTCCGCGCCGCCGTGGTGGCCGGCGTCGACGCCGAGCTCACCGGCATCGACCAACGGGCGATGGGGGCAGAACGCGACCAACTGCTCGAGGAGCTGATCGTCGCCAAGGCGCACGCGCAGCACCTGCCGTCCGCCCCGGGCGGCACCGACGAAGGGGTGGGTGACCGATGAGCTGGGATCTCGATTCGCTGGTGGCGATCGACACGCACGTGCACGTGGAGCAGGACTCGCACGGGTGCTGCTCGCTCGACCAGGAGCTGATGGACGCGTCGGCGGCCTACTTCAAGGGCAACGACAACCGCACGCCCACCGTCGGCGACCTCGCGGCGTACTACCGCGAGCGGCGCATCGGTGCGGTGATCTTCACCGTCGACTCCACCACCGCGATGGGCCACCCGGCGCTGTCGAGCGAGGAGATCATCGACCTCGCCGCCGAACACGACGACATCCTCGTGCCGTTCGCCTCCATCGACCCGCTCGGTTCCGATCCGGCCGCTCGCGTGCGATCGCTCGTGGCGCTCGGCGCGAGGGGCTTCAAGTTCCACCCGAGTCTCCAGTGCTTCGAGCCCAATGACGTGCGGTACTACCCGATCTACGAGGCGATCGCCGAGGCCGGGTTGCCGACCGTGTTCCACACCGGCCAGACCGGCATCGGCGCCGGTCTGCCCGGAGGGCGGGGCATCAAGCTGCGCTACAGCGACCCGATGCTGCTCGACGACGTGGCCGCCGACTTCCCGACGCTCACCGTGATCCTCGCCCACCCGTCGGTGCCGTGGCAGGACTCGGCGATCTCGATGGCCACCCACAAGGCCAACGTGTACATCGACCTGTCCGGCTGGCTGCCGAAGTACTTCCCGCCCCAGCTCGTGCGCGCCGCCAACAGCCTGCTGCGGGAGAAGGTGCTCTTCGGTTCCGACTATCCCGTTCTTTCGCCGGACCGTTGGATGGCGAGCTTCGACGCCGACCTCGACGTCAAGCCCGAGGTCCGCCCCCTGATCATGAAGGACAACGCCATCAAGGTGCTCGGCCTCGCCTGACCGCGAACCGGAGCTCAGAGCACCTCGACGTCGCAGCGGATCCCGGGTGCGTTCGCGAGTCGGGCGTCGCCGGTGAGCACGCCGATGTCCATCACCTCCGCGAGCGCGACGTAGGCGGCGTCGTAGACGGTGAGGTTGTGGCGCAGCTCCCAGCATCGACTGAGCAGCGGCGTGTGCGGAACCCGTTCGAGTCGGAGGGCGTCGAGATCGGCAAGTGCGAGCGATGCGCGCTGTTCGGTGAGCGCTCGGGATGTGACGAGTCGGCGCCAGGCCGAGGCCACCTCCAGATCGATCACGTGCGGAGCGACGAGTTGTTCACCCCGGAGGCGGGCCCGCACTCGATCGCCATCAGAGCCGTCATCCGCGAGCGAGGTCACGATGATGCTCGCGTCGACGACGATCACCGCGAATCGCGGTCGGCGCGCACGGCATCGACGGCCGAGCCGAGCGGGACGCGCCCGCCGGTTCGGCCACCGGCTCGATCGAGCACCTCCTCGAGGGTCGGTGTGCTCGCGTCGCGCTCGAGACGAGCCAGCAGGTACTCCTGGAGCGACATCCCGGCATCAGCGGCCCGGCGGCGCAACGTGGCATGAACCGCGTCGGGAACATCCTTCACCTGAATGCTCGGCATGATGACCAGAGTAGCGCCAATTTGGCGCCAAAGGTTCAGACGATGCGGCGTTCGTTGGCCCAGGCGGTGAGCTGGTGGCGGTTGGAGAGCTGGAGCTTGCGGAGCACGGAGGACACGTGGCTCTCGATGGTCTTCACCGACAGGTGCAGGCGGGTGCCGATCTCGCGGTACGTGTAGCCGCGGGCGATGAGGCGCAGCACCTCCTGTTCACGCTCGGTGAGCTGGTCGAGCTCGGGATCGGCCGGCACGGGCACGTCACCGGCGAAGGCGTCGAGCACGAACCCGGCGAGCCGCGGCGAGAACACCGCGTCGCCGCCATGGACCCGCTCGATGGCGTCGGTCAGCTCGTCGATGGTGATCGTCTTGGTGACGTAGCCGCGGGCGCCGGCGCGCACGACGGCGATGACGTCCTCCGCCGCGTCCGACACCGACAGGGCGAGGAACCTGGTGTCGAGCTCGTCGTCGCGGAGGGCACGGATCACGGTGTCACCGCCCCCACCGGGGAGGTGCACGTCGAGCAGCACGACGTCGGGCCGCAACGATCGGATGACTGCGATCGCTTCGTCGCGGTCGGCCGCCTCGCCGATCACCTCGATGCTCGTCGTGCCGTCACGGTCGAGGTCGGCCAGCTCGCGCCGCACACCGGCGCGGAAGAGCGCGTGGTCTTCCACCAGCACGACTCGGATCGCGGCGGTACCTGGATCGGTCGCCGTCGTCGCCGTCATGAGCGCCGCCGGGGGATGCGGATCTCGACCTCGGTGCCGGCCCCGACGCGCGACTCGATCGTGGCCGTGCCGCCGATGCGTTCGACGCGCCCGACGATCGAGTCGCTGATGCCGTGTCGATCAGGAGGGATCGAGGTCGGGTCGAACCCGGCGCCGGTGTCGCGGACGAAGCCGGTCAGCTCGGCGTCGTCGGCCTCGACGAACACGTCGATGCGATCCACGTCGGCGTGGCGCGCGGCGTTGACGATCGCCTCGCGCAACGCCGCCACCAACGCGCGAGAGGCGTCGTCGAGCGGTTGGTCGCCGACGATCACCGCTTCGATGCGCACGTCGTGGTCGGCCTCGAGCCCGGTCGTCAGCACCTCGATCGCGGCGTGCACCGTGTGCGGATCTCCCACCGGCACATCGCCGTAGAGCCAGGCCCGCAGCTCGCGCTCCTGGCGCCGCGCCAGGCTCGCCATCCGGCGCGGATCGTCGCTGCGCTGGATGAGCACCAGCGACTGCAGCACGGAGTCGTGGAGGTGGGCCGACACCCGGGCCAGCTCGTCTTCGCGGATGCGCATCGACCGCTCCTCGTCGAGGTCGCGGAGGATGCGCCCCAACGCCGGTGCCCCGAACATCGCCAGGCCACCGATCACCACGGCGATCGCGCTCAGCGACGCGCCGATGCTGCCCAGCCCACCGGTGAGGTTGGCCAGCGACGCGACCCCGGCGACCAGCAGCACCACGCCGGCACCGAGACGGACGACCTGACGGACGACCGGGCCGGCGTGTGCCCCGGTACGGCCGTCGCGCGACCACACGACCGCCACGCCGACCGCCACCAACGCCGCGGGCACCATGATCCGGTCACCCGGCCACACGCCGAGGTCGCGGGCGATCACGAGCACGGCTGCGGTCGCGGCGGCAACGGCGAGGTCGCGGCGATGGTCGACCGGCTGGCGGCTGAGGGACTCCGGGGGTGCGGCGGTCGTTGGCTGTGGGGCCTCGGACAGCAGGAACATGACGCCGTAGAGGACTGCACCGAGCCCGGCGACGAACGTGAGCAGCGCCAGGGCCACTCGCACGACGGTCGGGTCGACGCCGAACCGTTCCGCCCAACCGCCGGCGGCACCCGTGATCACGCGATCGGAGCTGCGGTGCACGCGCGCGAACTCGACCGGGCGTTTCGTCACGGGTTCATGCTCGCACAGCGCCACCCCGACCGACATCGGGGATGACCCGGATTCTGCGGCGCCGTGGAGCGCGTGGATCAGGGTCGAATGGGGGTCATCCCCGATGTACAGCGGGCCGCCGCGTCCGTACCGTCGAGTCCATGGATGCACCTTCGACCGTCCGCGACGCTGATCCGGGCGCACCGGACGACACTCCGCCGAGCCCGACCGATTCCACCGAGCCGATCGACGACGGGTCGGATCGGGTGGTGCTCGGCGTGGCCGGGTACGTGGCCGACTGCCTGGGCCTGGACGCGCTGTGGGTGCGCTTCGGCTTCGTCGTGCTCGCCTTGACCGGCGGGCTGGGCGTCGTGGTGTACCTGGCGGCGTGGCTCGTCCTGTTCGGCCCGGATCGCACCGGCATGCCGTGGGTGCGCTACGCCGGCGGCGCCGTCCTGGGGGCGGGCGTGCCGTTCTGGATCGCCAACGGTGATGTCGACTTCGTCGACGGGCCCGTCGCTGTCGTCGCGCTCCTGATCGGGTTGGCGCTCGCGCTCTGGCAGCCGCGTCGCGAACGCACGGTTCGCGTCCCGCCACACCGATCGTTCCTCCCTCCGCCGTCGCCGGTCGCCTCGCCGCTCGCTCCGCCGGTCGCTCCGCCGGCTCTCCGAGTGCCGCGTCGACAGCCGTCGGTGCTCGGGCGTATGACCTTCGGGTTGGCGGTCATCGTCGCCGCGGCCGGGGCGCTGATCGACCACTTCAACGGCGGCCGCCTGTACCCCGAGCAGTGGCTCGGTGCCGCGGCGCTCGTGTGTGGTGTGGGCTTGCTGGTCGGTGCCGTGCGCGGCCGGGCGTGGTGGCTCATCCTGCCGGCCCTGCTGTTCGCCGGGACGGGCTACGTGGCCGGTGTCATGTCGCGCATCGGGATTGACGGCGACGACGCGTTCGGTGATCGGTCGTTCTACGTGTCGGAGTCGACGCCCGGAGGGACGCAGGTGGTGCAGACCGGGGTCGGATCGATCTGGATCTCGGTCGACGGCGCGCCGGCCGAACCGCTGACGATCGACGCCCGGACCGGGTTCGGTTCGATCGGCCTGAACGTCACCGAGGACGTGACGGTCGAGATCCGCAGCGAGATCGACCGCGGCGACCTCGTCGTCAACGGTGCCGTCGTGTCCGGCGGCCTCGCTCGGCTCGGCCCCGACGGTCCACCCGACGTGATCGTCGACGCCCGTCAAGGGATCGGTGACCTCGACGTCTGGGCGTACGGGCCAGCGGTACCCCTCGTTCCGATCTCGCCCGACCTCCCCACCGTCATCACCCTTGCTCCCACCGTCACCACTGGAGACTGACCATGCATTCCCACCGATTCGATCCCGTCTCGGCCGTCCTCGGCCTGATCGCGCTCGTCGCCGGAGTCCTCACGATCGCGGGTTCGACCGTACCGTTCGACGGCGATGTCGGCCCCTGGCTCGCAGTGGTCGCACTCGTGTTCGGCGTGCTCGTGCTCCCGTGGGGGCTGCGCGGCCAGTCCCGCCCCCCTGCGGACAGCGATCCCGACGAGTTCCCGCTCGCGTGAGGACCGCGACGCCCGCCGTTCGGATCGACGTCCCCCTCGCTGGGGCAGGTCAGTCGCATACTCGGGCGGTTCGTGACGCAGCCGGCTGGCGGCGACCACGAGGTCGTAGTTGTAGAAGTTCATGCTTGTAACTTTGAGGAAGTTTGTGGACAGTTCAGGTCCGCAACACCTGGAAGGATGGGGTGCGGATGGATACCGCGGCCCGGCTGTTGCGCCTCTTGGCGATGTTCACCACGAGGGCGTCGTGGAGCGCCGAAGAGCTCGCCGGGCGGCTCGAGATCACCACCCGCACCCTGCGTCGTGATGTGACCCGTTTGCGCGATCTCGGGTACCCGATCGTGAGCACGACCGGGCGCTACGGCGGTTACGAGCTGGGTGCTGGCGGCCGTCTGCCGCCGTTGCTGCTCGACGACGACGAAGCGATCGCCGTGTCGGTCGCGTTGCGTGACTTGTCGGTCGAGGCCGACCCGACGCTCGGAGAGGCTGCGCTGTCGGCGTCGGTCAAGCTCCGCCAGGTGCTCCCCACCCAGCTGCGAGACCGGGTCGACGCACTCGGGGAGGTGATCGTCGGCGTGCGTCGCACCCGCTCCCGGCCTCGAGGCGAGCGCGTCGAGTTGCCGAGCCTGATGACGCTCGCGACGGCGTGCCGCCGCGGCGACCGCGTGCACTTCACCTACCGCGACGGCGCCGACCGGGTGAGCGGACGCCGCGTCGAGCCCCACCGGCTCGTGTCACTGGGCCGACGCTGGTATCTCGTCGGGTTCGACCTCGATCGCGACGACTGGCGCACGTACCGCATCGACCGCGTCAGCGAGCTGGCCACGTCGGGCCACCGCAGCACACCGCGGCCGACGCCTGATGCTGCCGCGCTCGTGGCCGAGGGAGTCGCTGTGCGGGTCTACGACACCCGTGCCCGCGTCAAGGTGATGGCGCCGGCCCACGAGGTCGTGCATCACATCGGCCCGACCGTCGGAGTGATCGAACCGGGCGACGACACGTTCTGCATGGTCACCATCGGCGGCGACCATGACTGGATCGCGCGTTATCTGATCGGCCTCGAGTTGCCGTTCGAAGTGATCGAACCGCGCGAGGTCAACGATGAATTGCGCGACCTCGCCGAACGGATGCTCCGCCAGGTTGCTCCTCACCGTGTTGCGCCTTCGCCCGTAAATCCGGACACAGCCACTATGTGACCATGTCCGTACATCCAGGCAGCGCCGAGGTGGTCGTTCGCGGCCCGGCCCAGATCGGGCACGCCATCCGCCGGTTCCGGGAAGAACGCGGGCTCGACCAAGCCACACTGGCCGACCTGGCCGACGTGCACCGCACCTACGTCTCCAAGATCGAGAACGACACGCCGGCCGACACGCCCAGCGGCAAAGCTCTGATCCATGAACGAGGGGGGTGAGCGCTAGCGGATCGATGCGGCGGCCGTCGGGATCACGTACGGCCCTTCGGGGACGACAGCGACGCGGGGGTCACCCGAACGTTCGACGCTGGCTCGCACGGCGGCGGCGACCGAGCCGGTCATCTCGACGCCGGTGATCGACCGATCGGGCGCCGTCAGGCCATCGCTGTACAGGTGCACCCGCCCCGACCGCAACGCCTTGAGGAGCATCTCGGTCTGCCACTCGTCGACCGCGGCGAATCGCTTGGCGCTGATGTCCTCGAGGAAGCTCTGGGGCCCGATCTCCATCAGCCGGCGCTGGGCAGTGGCGAACTCGGCGGACCCCAATCCCTGCTCGCAGGCCGACGCCACGATCAGGTCGCCGCCCGGCTCGAGGATGCCGAGCGCCCCGACCATGCCCTTCACGGTCTGGTAGTAGGTCGTGTCGAGCGGGTAGCCGGCCGCACTCGTGACCACCGTGTGGAAGCGCCGACCGACCTCGATCTCGGCTGCTGCCCGGATGAATCCGACAGCTTCGAGGTGGCTTTCGACCACCTCGCCGAAGTTGACGAAGCACAGCTGCCGCTCTGCGTCGATCACCGTGTTCAGCGCATGCGCCCCGCCGACCATGCGGACGATCTCGAGCTGCTCCTCGTGGAGCGGGTTGCCGTCGAGCACGCAGTTCGCTGCGCCGGGATCCTCCATGAACCGGGCGCTGTGGAACGTCGTGATCGTGGGCGCACCCGCCACGCCCGGCGCGATGACCTTGCGACCCCCGCTGTATCCCGCCATGAAGTGCGGCTCGACGAGACCGGTCGCGATCCGGATGTCGGCCTCGACGAATCGCCGGTCGATCGACACGGGTGTGCCGCGCGTCGGGGTCACACCGAGTTCGACGTGGGCGTCGGCGTCGCGGGCGAAGTGGTTGGCGACCACCACGGTGTCCGTCACCCATCGGTCACCGACGACCTCGGCCAGCTCGTCGCCGACGTTGGGCCGGTGGAGGCCGGTGGCGACGAGGATCGTGATGGCATCGGGCGCGATGCCGGCGTCGAGCAGGGTGCGCACGAGGGGCGGCAGGAACAGCCCGTTCGGCACCGGACGGGTGATGTCGCAGATCAGGATGCAGGCACTGCGGGCGCCGCTGGCGGCGTCGGCCAGAGGCGGCGCGCCGACCGGGTGGGCGAGTGCTTCGGCGATCGCGGTCGCGGGGTTGGCGAGGGCCGGCATCGGACGCTTGGTGACGACGGTGACGTCGATGTCGTCGGGCAGCTCGACCGGGAGCATCCCCCGCCCGTAGTTCAGCTCGACGAGCATCGGCTCGATCGTAGGTGACAGCACGACGGGGTCACCGCCGCAGTGGGAAAGCACCCGGCACCGACTGCACTATCGTCGCGTCCGGGATGGGGGTCCACGAGTTGTTCGACGTCGAGGGGTACGGCGCGGTCGTCACCGGCGGCGCGAGCGGGCTCGGGTTGGCGTTCGCCGAGGCGATGGCCGAGAACGGGGGGTCGGTCACGATCCTCGACGTCGACGCCACCGCGATCAACACCGAGGTCGCCCGCCTCGTCGATCTGGGCTACGCGGTCCGTGGTGAGGTCGTCGACGTCACCGATCACGCCGCTCTGGATGCCGCCTTCGACGCCGCGGTCGCGGCGTACGGCCGGCTCGACGTGGCGTTCGCCAACGCCGGCATCGACTCCGGACCTGGCTTCGTCAGTGGCTGGGCGGGTGCGGAGCGGCCGCGCAACGCGGAGGGCGCGATCGAGGCGTACACCGACGAGCGGTGGAACCGGGTGATCGACGTCAACCTCAACGGCATCTTCGCCACCATCCGATCGGCCACGCGCCACCTTCGCCCGCAGCGGTCGGGGCGGATCATCGTCACCACCTCGCTGGCCGCCCTCAAGGTCGAACCGGTGATCGGCTCGGCGTACATGGCCGCCAAGGCCGGGTGTGCGCACCTCGTGCGCACCGCCGCGCTCGAACTCGCCGCGTACGGCATCACGGTGAACGCGATCGCGCCCGGGTTCTTCGTCACCAACATCGGCGGCGGCCACGCCAAGGACCCCGCCGCCCAGGCCGCGATGGCCAAGGACATCCCGATGCACCGCGTCGGCTTCCCCGACGACATCAAGGGCCTCGCCCTGTTCCTCGCCTCGCCGGCGTCGGCCTACGTGACGGGCCAGCAGATCGTGATCGATGGTGGCTGGGGCCTCGGTCTCGCCGATTGAACGACTCGAAAGGGAGAAACATGACCACGCTCGATCCGCAGATCCAAGGGGTGCTCGACGTGATGGCGGCCCAGCCGCAACCGGCCGAACCGCCGTCACTCGACGAGGTGCGCGCCGGCGCAAGCGGCGGCCACCGCGCGCTGTGCCCGCCCGCGGTCGACATGGCCTCCGTCGAGCCGCTGACGGTCGACGGGCCGAACGGCGACGTGCCGTGCATCGTGAGCACACCCCGTTCCACCGACGAGCCGTTGCCGGTGCTCGTCTACTTCCACGGCGGCGGGCTGATGCTGCTCGGCGCCGACGAGTTCCAGCCGCTCTGCACGGCGCTGGCCGCGGCGGCCGACTGCATCGTCGTCAACGTCGACTACCGGCTGGCGCCGGAGCACCCGTTCCCGCAGCCGCTCGACGACGCCTTCGCCGTGTACCAGTGGTGCCTCGATCACGCCGCCGAGCTCGGTGGCGACCCGTCGCGGATCGCGGTCGGCGGCGACAGCGCCGGCGGATATCTGGCGACCGCGGTGTGCCTCGATGCGAAGCGCCTCGGTGTCGCCCAGCCGGTGCACCAGCTGCTCGTCTATCCCGACGTCGACGGGGCCAACCGGTCCGAGAGCATGGTGACCATCGATGCGTTCGTGAACCTGGCGATGATCGCGTCGATGCACGCCGCCCACGCCGGTGACGACCTGCTGAACCCGCGCGTGTCGCCGATCCACGCCGACGACCACACCGGCCTCGCACCGGCGACGATCCTCGCCGCCGCCCACGACCCGCTGGTCGACCAGGGCCGGGCCTACGCCGCCGTGTTGCAGGCGGCCGGCGTGCCGGTCGACTACACCAGCTATCCGGGCACGATCCACGCCTTCTTCACGATGGGCGGCGCGGTCGACGTGGCCAATCAGGCGGTCGCCGACGCGGCACGCGCGCTGGCCGCCGCCTTCAGCCGCTAGCCGGTTCGTCGTCGACGAGGTCGAGCAGCACCCAGTGCTTGCCCTCCACGCCGAGCAGCTCCTCACCGGCGTTGCGCCACATGCCCGGACCCGACGTGACGTGCTGGGTTCCGGCGTGGACGTCGCGCACGATGCGCTCGATCGGGCTCGACTTGCGCAGCGCCGTGGTGCCGCCCGACAGGTAGACGAAGTTGGCCACGTCGGCGAGCGCCGCGGTGATGTTGCCGAGCGCGATGCGCACGAGCGTGTCCTGGCGGACGGTGATCTCCTGGCCCGCCTCGATCGACGCCTCGACGTCGGCCCACGCCTCACGCACGAAAGCGGCCGCGGCCCGGTACCTGGCCTCGGTCTTGGCGAGGTCGGTGCGGAAGGCGTCGGAGCCGGCGATCGACCCGGGACGTCCCGACTTGCTGCGGACCAGTTCGGCCAGTTCGTCGAGCAGCCGGCGCCCGACACCGGTGGCCCAGCCGGAGTGGCACACGGTGGCGATGCCGATGATGCCGAGCCGGTAGAGCGCGCCGCCGTGGAGCGGCTCGCGGGTGAACGCGAAGTGGCAGTAGTCCTCGGGGACGAACACGTCGGTGAGCGTGTAGTCGATGCTCCCGGTGCCGCGCAGGCCCATCACGTCCCAGCTGTCGGGGAACAGCTCGGCCTGCTCGACGGGCACGACGAAGATCCGTGGCTCGCCGGTCTCGGCGATGATGCCGAGCGTGTGGATGTGGTCGCCGTGCTTGAGCCCGGACGCGAAGCTCCACGAACCCGACAGCAGGTAGCCACCGTCGACCGTGGTGGCGGTGCCGGGCGCCGTGCCCTGGCCGGCGATCACCGGGCAGCCGCCGGACCCGAACAAGTCCTTCACCGCGGTCGGCCCGAGATACGAGCCGGCCACGCCGATCGACAGCGACGCCGCCATCTGCACCCATCCGGCCGACGGGTCGCCGTACGACGTGAGCGCGATCACCTCCAGCGAGTGCAACGGCCCGAGCTCGAACCCGCCGAGCTCTTCGGGGACCCACATCTTGAACAGCCCCGCCTCGGTGAACGCGTCGACGACCTCGGGCGCCAGCTCGCCGTTGACGTCGGCATAGACGGCGCCGGCGTCGGCGACCGGGATGAGCTCCTTGGCGCGCTCGGCGAGCGGCGTCGAGGCCGTGAGTGTCGTCTCCATGTTCCCCCCAGGAATGGTGCCCGACTGTCGGACAAGTGTCCACAGCAGTCTTCCCGAGCCGTCGACCGGTGTCAACCAGGCCGGACGTGGCCCGCCCGAACACGGTCGGGCACGTTCGAACCGTTGTTACGATCGACCGCCATGAAGTCCGTCGGGGTGCAGGATCGGCGCGGCCGGGCGGGCGTCGCTAACCGTGAGTTCGTGGAGGCCCTGGCCCGCGGGCTCGACGTGATCACCGCGTTCGGCCCGACCGCCCTCGAACTGACGGTCAGCGATGTGGCGAGCCGCACCGGCCTCGCCCGGCCCACCGCGCGTCGCCTGCTGCTCACCCTCGAACAGCTCGGTTACGTGCGATCGGTCGGCGGGTCGTACTCGTTGACCACACAGGTGCTCCGGCTGGGCACGGCGGGGATCGCGGCGCAGGGCATCTGGGACGTCGCCCGGCCACATCTGACCGCGCTGGTGGCCCGGACCGGCGAGTCGAGCTCGATGTCGCAGCTCGACGGCAGCGACATCGTCTACACCGCCCGGGTGCCGGTGCCGAAGATCATCGCGTTGGCGGTGTCGATCGGCACGCTGTTCCCGGCGGTCGCCACGTCGATGGGGCGGGTGCTGCTCGCCGACCTGGGCCCCGACGAGCTCGACCGTGTGCTGGCGGTGCCGTCACGCTCCGGTGTCATCCCCCGATACACCCTCCCGCGGGCCGAGCTCGACGACGACCTCGCCCAGATCCGCGAGCGCGGCTGGGCCCTGTCCGACGAGATGCTGTCGCTCGGCATCCGCTCGGTCGCCGCACCGATCCGCGACACGGCGGGGCGGACCGCCGCCGCGGTGAACGTCACGGTGCACGCCGCCGAGACCTCGATCGAGACGCTGACCAGGGACTACCTCCCGTTCCTGCTCACGACCGCCGGTGCGATCACCGAGGAGTGGTCGAACCTCGACCGCCTCCCCGTCGCGGTGCCGACCGAGCTCGACTGACTGACTCAGTGGACCGAGGCCGCCGGACCCGGTTTGGGTCGATGC
>CAZYWK010000020.1:0-34375 GCA_964651825.1 uncultured Ilumatobacteraceae bacterium
GACCTGCCCGAGACCGCCGTGCCGATTCGATGACACCCGATCCGCTGACCTCCGCGTGCGTCAGTTCCCGAAGTGCCCTCAGGGGCAGACGGCCGTCACCGTGCCGGCGATCGGGTCGCTGAACGCGCCCGTGTGGTCGGGAGAGACGAACTGGCCGGTCGCCGTCACCGACGTGCCGGCCACGACGATGTCGGGTTCGTCGGCGCCCAACGTGGTGAACTCGCGTCCACCGGCGATGTCGGTGACCTCGACGTAGCGGAGGCCGGGATCGACCGCGAGGTACAGCGAGATGTTGCCGTCTCCCGCGACCAGGTTGATCTCGGAACCCTCGATCCCGGTGCCTTCGGTGCCGAATCCGCACGTCATGTTGCCGACTTGCCACGACTCGTCGCCGATCGTCACGGTGGCGGTACCGGCCGTTCCGGCAGCGTCAGATGGCACGTCGTCGAGGCCGAGTAGCACCTCGCAGTCGACCTCGCCGTCGGGGAAGCTGAGCACGATCTGCTCACCGCGTTCGCGCAGCGACGTGGCGGCAGAACAGTTGATGTGAGCCATCACATCGTCGACGCTGCCGTCGTCGAACGTCAGGCGGATGGTGTCGCCGTCGACGCCGACACCATCGGCACCAACCGCAGCCTTCAACGCGGTCGCGAAGCCGTCGGTGTCAGCAAACACCTGCCCGCCGTCGTCGTCGACCTCCCCGGCAACTTCGGCGCTGGTGGCTGGACCCGCGGCCTCGGTCGGCCGGACCGTCGACGAGGAGTCCGCTGGCGCGTCGTCGCTCGAACAGGCGACCATGCCCGCGAGCAGCAACATGGTCACCAGGGGCGCGGCGAATCGGCGGGATGGAATGAGCATGCGTTCGTCTCCGGGGGGAAGGGGTCGGACGGAACGCAGGACCATAACCAGGATGCTCAGCTTCCGTGTCGATGACCGCGAAGTGGAGGAGGCGCGGCGATGGGTGCAGGCCTGCGGCGGGTTGCACGCGGCGTCGTGTCGGTAGTCTGGTGCCGCTGCACGGGACTCTGCTCCCCCAAGGCATTGCTGAGGCGTGCGGCACGTAGCCGGAGACGTGTTCCGCAATTGACGTCGCAGTTCAGCCTGCGCGATGTCCGATCACGTCGTGCTGACGTGGGTGGTGGCGCAGGTGGGTGGTGGACGGAGATCGATGATTGACATGACACAACTCGAGAGCGCGATCTGGCGGATTGCCGATGGCCGCGACAACGACGACGACTTGGCCCTCCTGCGGGACGACGGGGCGATGTCGTTGTCGTTGCTGGCTCGCTTGATCGGAGAGGCCGAGGATGGTCTCGCGTCGGCGCGTCAGCTTGCTGGCGACGAACGCGACCACGTCGTCGCCGATTTCACCGACACCGTGCGAAGCTTGCGGAGCACGGCCGATCTGTTGCGGCCGGCGAGGGCCGCCGAAGCGGAACGGCCGCCTGATGAGGTGGTGCTGCAGGCGTCGTGGTCGGCGGGCACCATCGTGGTGTGGGCGGGCGGCCGGGGCGCGGTGCCGGCGTCGAACGACGAGTTGGCAACGCGTCTGGAGTTGTGTGGCGGCCCGGCGAACGGGTGGTCGGCCCATCCCGGCGTTCGGTTGGGGCCGGGCGTGTCGGCCGATGCGGTGTCGATCCAGGTGAAGGATGCGTTGGGATGGCTGGTCGCGATCAGCGCTGATCGAGACGGCGACGGCCTCGGGGCCAGCGTGCGTTGGCTGGCACAGGTGGCTCTGGAGGGTGTTCGTGTGGTGGCCCGCGGCGCGATCGTGCCGCGCCTCGAAGTCGCTGCGCAGGCGAACGGCCGATCCGTCGACGCGCGGGTGCGATGGGTTCCGGCGTTGTCGGATTCGGCGATGATCGCATCGTTGGCGTCGGCGATGCCAGGTACGGTCGCTGCGCTGTCGGGCCAGCCGGGTGGGGCGACGACTCGTGAGGTCATCGGCGCCGTGGTGGAGGCGGTCGTGGCCGAGGGTCTCGAACGACTTGATCTGCCTGCCCAACCGCCGCGCGCAGCGTCTCCCACCGACTTGGCCGACACGATGATTGCTCGGATGGACGGGGCGGCGTTCCCGGCCGACCGCGACCTGGCCAGGGAGACGTCGCGGCGTCTCGACGTGTGGGCGCGGTCGGTGACCGATCCCGGTCGGAGCCCGCTCGTGGTGCGTCTGGAACCGCCGGGAGCACGGGGAGTGTGGTTGCTGTCGGTTCATGCACACTCGGGCCGGTCCGCGCTGGTCCCGATCGATACTGCGCTGCGCTCGGACAGCGGCCGGACGGCGAGGATCGAGTGGGCGCGCCTCCAGCGGATGCTGCCGGCGTTCGGTCGGTCCAGGTCGCCGCAACGCGGGCAGGTCGCGCTGGGCCACGAGGAGGCGTGGGAGTTCATGAGCCATCTGGGGCCCATGTTGAGCTCGGTCGGTTTCGACGTGCGGGCGCCCGAGCTGTCACCGCGCGCGGCGCGGCCGGCGCTGCACATGTTCACCGAGGCCAGGCAGGGTTCGACCGTCGGTGTCAACCAGTTGAGCAACGTCTCGTGGAGCGTCGTGTTCGACGACGTCGAACTGTCCGCCACGGAGATCGCCCGCCTCGCCCGCCAGGCACGGCCGATGGTGGAATCACACGGCCGGTGGGTGGCAATCGATCGGCTCGATCTCGAACGTGTCGCTGCCGCGCTGGCCGAACGCGAATCGGTCACCCAGCTGACCGGCGCCGAGATCCTCCGCCAAAGCATCGGTCTCGACGGATCGGTTGACGGCGTCGAGGTCGTCGTGCACGGCGACAGTTGGGCCAAGCAACTCGTCAACCGTGCCCACGATGCCCGGATCTCACTCGACGTCGCCCCCGACGGATTCACCGGCACGCTGCGGGCCTATCAGGCAGAAGCACTGGCGTGGATCGGCTTTCTCGCCGCCAACGAGCTCGGCGGCTGCCTCGCGCTCGACATGGGGCTGGGCAAGACACCGACCGTGCTCGCCCACCTCGCCCGCAACTCTGGTCGCGGTCCTGCCTTGGTCATCGCACCCGCCGCGGTGGTCGGCAACTGGGCGGCCGAGGCCGCCAGGTTCGCGCCCGGCCTGCGTGTGCTCGTGCACCACGGCGCGGCACGGGCCACGGACTCGCAATTGGAAAAGGAGATCGCCGACGCGCACGTCGTGATCACCACCTACGCCACCGCGGTACGCGACCTCGACGCGTTGACCGACGCCGAGTGGACCACGATCGTGCTCGACGAGGCCCAGGCGATCAAGAACCCGGCGAGTGAAACCGCCCAAGCGTTGCGCCGGATCCCCGCCCACACACGGCTCGCGTTGACCGGCACACCGATCGAGAACGGGGTCGGCGATCTCTGGGCGATTCTCGACTTCACCAACCCCGGTCTCGTCGGCCCACGAGCACAGTTCGTCGCGCAGCTCGCCGGCGACACCGAGACAGGGTTGCGTGCGCTCAACGGGCTGTTGCTGTTCCGGCGCACCAAGAGCGAACCCGAAGTCGCCGCCGAGCTCCCGGACAAGATCGACGAACTCGACCACTGCACGATGACCACCGAGCAGATCGGGCTCTACCAAGCAGTGCTCGACGACCTCCTCGCGAAAGCCGCCGATCCGCTGGCGCCGACGAGCAAGGGCGCCGTGCTCGCCGCGATCACGGCACTCAAGCAGATCTGCAACCATCCCGCCGCCTACCTCGCCGACGACCAGCCACTCACCGGACGGTCCGGCAAACTCGCTCGCCTCGAAGAGATCATCGAGTCGGTGTTCGCTTCCGGCGAACGAGTCCTGATCTTCACCCACTTCGCCTCCTGGGGGCGACGGCTCGCCACGCACCTCAGCGAGACCACCGGCATCCCCATCGCCTGCTACGACGGCACCCTCACCCGATCAGCCCGCGACCGGATGGTCACCGAGTTCCAGAACGGTCAAGGCCCCGGAGCGATGGTGCTGTCCCTCAAAGCCGGCGGAACAGGCCTCAATCTCACCGCGGCGAACCACGTGATCCTGTACGACCGCTGGTGGAACCCTGCCGTCGAAGACCAAGCACGCGACCGGGCGTGGCGGATCGGGCAGACACGCACCGTCATCTCCCACCGGCTCGTGTGCCCAGGCACCATCGACGAGCGCGTCGAAGAGGTCGTGCAAGGCAAACGCCACGTCGCCGGACTGATCCTGCCGAAATCCAGCTCGATCGCCGACCTCAACCCCGACCAGATCGCCCGCGCGTTCAGCCTCCGACCCGACGAGATGCTCACCGAGGACGACCAATGAGCCACAACCCCGGCCAACGCACTGGCAACCCCGGCAACCAACGGCGCCGCCCACCGGCCAAGCGCACACCCACCGACATCTGGCGAGATGCACGACCGCTCCCCGACGTCGAACCCGTCAGTCCATCGAACGACCCGACCGCGCTCATCCGCTCACTCGGTGAACCCCCACTGGCCGACCCCGAGGCCGTCCTCCTCCAGTACGCAACCGTCATCGAGCGCAGCGCAACCATCGCCGCAGCACTCGCCCTCAGCGCGGGAGTACTGGCGACCGACGATCTCCCGCCGCGGCTGGCGTGATCGAAGCGTTCGGTGACGCCCGATGCGCTCGTTCGTTCGCATCGCACGACCGTGTGGGCGCCGATCCGTGTCCAGACCGGCAGTGTCGGCTTCGTGGACCTCGAAGGTGACCGTGTTCTGCGACACGGTCGACGCAGGCTGGACGAGCCGACCCGTGGCGGATGCGTCATGATTGGCGGGTGGCCGACCAGACCGCAGTGACCGTGCCGGCGCACCGTCCCTCGCGCCGCAACGAGATCATCGATGCCGCGATCCGCCAGTTCGCCCGCAAGGGGTTCGCCGACGCCTCGATCAGCGACGTCGCGAAGGAGGCCGACGTCGTCGCCACGGCGGTCTACTACCACTTCTCCGGCAAGGAGGAGCTCTTCAGCACGGCCGTCAACCAGGTGTTCCAGTCGATCACCGGCGTGGTCGCCGAGACGCGGGCCGACGACGACCCCGTCGACGCCGCCGCGCTCGATCGAGTGATCGACGCGGTCTGGGACTGGATCGACGCACACCCCGACGAAGCCACGCTCCTGTACCTCCAGCTCCCCGGCGCGACGCGCCAGATCACGATGCTGCGCCAGGAGTTCGAGGAGGTGCACGCCGAGCGCGCCTTCGGATACTTCGCGGGACACGGACGGAGCCGGCCGTCCGCGGCACGGCGATCACTCGAGACCCTCACGGCGCGCACGCTCGTCGACCTGCTGATCTCGGTCCACACGATGCGTCTCGTCGACGGCCCGCTGAGCAACGAATCCGGCCAGCAGCTGCGCGCCGCGGTGCACCGCCTCGCAGCGCGGCTGGTCAGCGCCTGACAGCCGTCGAGAACCTTGACACTGACTACAGTAAGTCGGGTCAGCACCATTGGGGAACAACGTGGGGGAACAGACGTGAGCACTGCAACGACCTGGTTCGGCGACTCCGAGCTCGGCGAACGCTTTCCGGCATGGACACGCGGCAACGCCGCCGACGTGTTCCCCGATCCGTTCAGCCCCCTGGGCCAGACACTGATCATCCACCGAGGGCTCGGCCCCGGCTTGCGCGATGCCTACATCTCGATCGGCGCGCTCGAGTACCACGAGTACGAGAACCCCGCCGCACCCGACGTGTTCAAGGTCTTCGGCGGCTACCCGTACAACCCGCTGACGATGACCCGGGTGTTCGGCGCCCGCATGCCGGGCGCGTCCCCGGAGATGATCGACCGGGCCTTCTTCGACGAACGCGACGAGGTGCCGCCCTACGAGCACCAGGACTGGCACGACTCGCCAGCCGCGGAGGCGCGCCTCGCCGAGTCGATGGGCTGGGCGATGTCGACCGACTCGCTCCCCGACCTCGACGCCGACAAGGAACTGGCACAGCAGCTCCGCGACGGTCGCCCCGACCTGTCGGCACTGACCGACGCCGCGCTGCACGCCCGCGCCAGGGCAATGGCGCCATATGTGCAGCAGACGTTCGAGAACGCGATGGCCGTGTCCACCTTGTCGGCACTGGGCACCGGGGCGCTGGGCGCGATCTGCGAGGGAGTCGGCGATCCGACCCTGGCGATCCGCCTGCTCGCCGGCATCGAAGTCGACTCCGGCGCACCCTCCCACGCGATGTGGGCGCTGGGCCGTAGTGCTCGCAACTCCCCCGTCGTCACCGCTGCCTTCGAGGCCGGCCCGGATCAGGTGCTCGCCCGGCTGGCCGACGACGGTGGCGACGACGCCCGGCAGTTCCTCGACGACTTCGACCAGTTCCTCCACGATCATGGGTTCCGCGGGCAGAACGAGTACGACCCGCGGGCCCCGTCGTGGGAACTCAGCCCACGCGTCGCCCTCGCCGCGATCGACCTCATGCGCCGGTCCGACGATGCCCAGGCACCGGCCGTGCGACAAGCCGCGTCGGTGGCAGAACGCGACCGCATCGCCGCGGAGATCCGCGCCGCGATCGCGGCCGACCCCGAGACCTCCGGACTGTTCGAGGCCGCGATGCAGTCGGCACGGCTCTTCCTCGCCGGCCGCGAGCGCGCCAAGACCAACGTGGTGCGGGTGATCAACGAGGCCCGCGTCGCCATCTACGAATACGGTCGTCGGCTCGTCGAGCGCGGGATCATCGACGACGTCGAGCAGGTGTTCATGGTCACCAACGACGAACTCGACGTGCTGCGGGCCGAGCCAGAGGCGTTCCGCAGCGTCATCGCCGAACGGTGGGCCCAGTACCAGGAGCTCTTCGCCTACGAGCCCGTGTTCGTCGTCAACGGCCGCGTGCCGTCGCTCGACGAGATGAAGCGCCGCGACAGCAAGGCCGTCTCGCTCGGCGGCGCCGGCACAGTGCTCCACGGCGCCGCCGGTTCGGGTGGCGTCGCCAGCGGACGGGCGCGCATCGTGCGCGACGCCGCTGCACCCGATGACCTCGAGCCCGGCGACGTGCTCGTCGCGCCGCAGACCGACCCCTCGTGGGTGCCCCTGATGATTCCCGCGGCGGCGGTGGTCGTCAACGTCGGCGCGCAGGGCAGCCACGCGATGATCGTGTCTCGCGAGCTCGGCATCCCGTGCGTGGTGTCGGTGGCCGATGCCACCGACACCATTCCCGACGGGGCGATCGTGACCGTCGACGGAACGACAGGGACGGTCACCATCGACAGCCTGCCGGGATGATCGCCGAGACCTTCGACGTCGTGGTGATCGGCACCGGCGCCGCCGGGCTGACCGCGGCGGCTGTCGCCGCCGAGGAAGGCGCCCGCGTCGGGCTGTTCGAGAAGGCCGACCTCGTCGGTGGCACCACGGCATGGTCCGGCGGGCAGGTGTGGATCCCGGACAACCCGCACCTGGCCGACATCGGAGTCGCCGACGATCACGACGACGCGATCACCTACATCATGTCGCTCTCGCGCGATTTGCTCGACCGCGACCTGGTCGAGGCATATGTCGAAGCGGGCCCGGCGATGGTCACCTATCTCGAGGAGTGCACGCCGGTCGAGTTCTACGTCGTCCCCGGCATGCCCGACTACCACCCCGAGTTTCCCGGCGGCCGTCCCGGTGGCGGGCGCACGATCGAGTGCCCGATCTACCCCTTCGACGACCTCGGCGACTGGGCCTCGCTGGTCTCGCCGTCGCCGTACTTCTCGAACCCCCACATCACGATGAGCGAGACACCGCTCGGCAAGGCGATCCCCGATCCGCCGACCCCAGGCGAACTCGAGCGGCGGCGCGAGCGCGACGAGCGAGGTTGCGGTCAGGCACTCGTCGGCCGGCTGCTGCGCGCCTGCCTCGATCGTGCCGTCGAGCCACGCACCGGCTGGGCGGCGACCGAGTTGATCGTCGCCGACGGCGCCGTCACCGGAGTCCGCTTCCACTCCCCGAGTGGCCACGTCGACATCGGCGCGTCGCGCGGAGTGATCCTCGCCTCCGGTGGATTCGAGTGGGACCCCGACCTCCGGCGGGCGTTCCTGCGCGGTCCGATGTCGCACCCGGTCTCGATGGAGACCAACACCGGCGACGGCCTGCGCATGGCGATGAAGGCCGGGGCGATGCTGGCCAACATGCGCGAGGCCTGGTGGATCCCGGTCGCGTCGGTGCCCGAGGAGGAGAACCCGATGGGCCGCGTGCTGATCAACGGCCAGCGGACACTCCCCCATTCGATCATGGTCAACCGGCGCGGGCGCCGCTTCACCAACGAAGCGGCCAACTACAACGCGTTCGGCGGAGCGTTCCACGTCGAGGACGTGTCGCGCTTCGAGTACGCCAACCTGCCCTGCTGGCTCGTCTTCGACCAGAACTACGCCGACAAGTACGGATTCCGCGTCGCATCGGGTGTCGAAGCCCGGTCGGTGCCGGATTGGGTCGTGCGCGGTGACACCCCCGCCGAGCTGGCCCGCTCGATCGGGGCCGATCCCAGCGGCCTGACCGAGGCGATCGGGCGGTGGAACGCGCAGTGCGCCGACGGGGCCGATCCCGACTTCGGTCGGGGCGACAGTGCGTTCGACCGGTGGTGGGGCGACCCGTACCTCAAGGGAACGCCGCAGGCCACGCTGGGGCCGCTCGACGCCGCGCCGTACTACGCGGTCGAGATCCACAGCGGCTGCCTCGGCACCAAGGGCGGCCCCAAGATCGACCGCCACGGCCGCGTCATCGACGTGGACGGCGCAGCGATCGGCGGGCTGTACGCGGCCGGCAACGCGATGGGCTCACCGTTCGGGATGACCTACGGCGGGCCCGGCGGCACGCTCGGGCCGGCCATGGTGTTCGGGTACGTCGCTGCCCAGCACGCCGCGCACCGGTGATCAGTCGCGGATCATCTGCGCCATGGTCTCGTGGTAGTGGGCGATCTTGCACTCGCGATCGTTGAGGATGTTGCGCGTGTACGCGCTCGATCGTTTCGTGCGCGCCAACTGCTCGTAGATGGCGATGTCCTCACCGACGACCACCTTCAGATGGTCCCAGTGGCTCTGCATCCGGCGCCGGTACTCCTGGTACTCCGGGTCGGCGTCGTCACCCGGGTAGACGATCTCCCAGCACAGGAAGCGGGTGCGATCGACGTCGATCGGGATCGGGTTGAACACCTGGATGTGCTCGGGATTGCAGTTGAACACCGTGTTCGGGAACACGACGTAGTGGCAGATCGCGTACCGGTGATGATCCCAGTCCTCGGCGAGATCGTCGCGGTTCTGGTACTTCGGCACGAAGCACATGTAGTTGTGGTCGTTGACCATCCAGAAGCTGGTGTCGCGCGCCGACTTCGTCCATTCGCGAGGAACGTGGTGCAGTTCGGCGGTGTGGTAGATCTCGTTGAACCCGTCGACGATCGCCTTGTAGCTCACCGGTACGTCCCACTCGAGCACGTCGAGCAGGATCATGTCCTCCATCCGGAACTGGCCGAGGTCGACCATGATCTCCTCGCCGATCCACGACTGCAGCGACGGCGAACGATCGGGCCCTGCCAGGTTCACCCAGATCCAGCCACCCCACTCGTCGACGGCGACCTGCGGACTGCGCAGGTCCCTGAGGTGCTCGGGGTCGAAGTCGGCCCGCTCGGGCACCCCCTTGACCTTGCCGGTGAGATCGTAGGTCCAGCCGTGGTACGGACACCTGAACTCCGTGGCGCCGCAGCCGCTCCACTCGGTGACGAACGAGGGCCCGCGGTGCTGACACACGTTGTGGAACGCCGCGAGGTGGCCGTCGGGCTGACGCACGACCACGACGGTTTCGCCGTGGCTCTCGAAGCTCAGCCAGTCGCCGGCGCCCGCCGCCTGCTCGGAGCGGCCGGCCAGCAGCCAGGTCGCGTTGAGCACACGCTCCCGTTCCAGGTCGAACTGTACGGGGTCCGTGTAGGGCGCCCTCGAGATCGTCGACGGCCCGTAGTCGGGCACGTTGCGGATCGACGGCCCAAGCCGCACCGGCACCTCACTCTGCGCTGATCGTCTGGTCGGTACGTGCACCATCGTGTCCCTCATTCCCCATGGTCTGACTTCCTCGACACCTTATACATAACAGCTGTGATATATTGGCGTCAATGCCGCGAGTCGTCGATGCCGGGTTGCGTCGAATCGAATTGACCGACGCCGCCGCACGGGTGATCGCCCGATCCGGGGTCGAGGCCGCCACCCTGCGAGAGATCGCCGCCGAGGCCGGCTGGACCACCGGCGTGCTGATGCACTACTTCGCCGACAAGGACGAGTTGCTGCTGGCGACGTTCCAGGCATCGCTCGCCGCGCGCCGTTCACGTCGCGTCGATCGCGCCGACCGGAGCGACGCCGAGGAGCTGCGGGCGGCGCTCGAAGGCGCGCTGCCCGTCGACGAGGAGCGCACCCGGCACTGGCTCGTCACGCTCGCCTGCTGCACCCAGGCACCGGGCAACGAGGCACTGGCGAACGCCCAGCGAGATGCGTATCGGGAGTACCGCGCGCACGTCGCGGCGCTCGTGCGGTCGGTCGGGCTCGCCTCGGCCGACGACGCGACACGGATCGCCGAACGGTTGATCGCCGCGGTCGACGGCGTGGCGATCCAAGCGCTCTTCGACCCCGACTCCTGGCCCGCCGAGCGGCAGGTGGCCGCGCTCGATGTGTCGTTGGCGACCGCTGCACTCCAGCACTGAACCTTATTGATCGAGCGACTAGTTTCTTCCCGATGTCGGGGGACTTGGCCACACGGATCACGACGGCGGTCCGCGAAGCGTGCCGGGCCGGCAACGGTCTGGCGGTCGCGGCGGCCCTCAACTCGATCGACCCCGGCGAGCTCGCCGAGTTCTTTCACGTTCGTCTCGCCGACGATGTCGAGGCCGAGCCGTTGGGTGAAGGGCTGCCGGCGTCGCCCGGGGCCGCGTCGGGACGCATCGTCGTCAACGCCGACGCCGCGGTCGCGGCCGCCGATGCCGGCGAGCACGTCATCCTCGTGCGGCCCGAGACCACGCCCGACGACGTGCTCGGCATGCAGGCGTCGTGTGGTGTGCTGACCGCTCGCGGCGGGCTCGTCAGCCACGCCGCGGTCGTCGCCAGGGGCTGGGGGATCCCGGCCGTCGTCGGGGCGACCGACGTGTCGATCGACGGCGAGCAGATCCGCATCGGCACCACGGTGTTGGGCATCGGCGACGTGATCACGATCGACGGCACGTCGGGCCGGATCTACGCGGGACGGCTCGACACGTCCGGCTCGGAGCCGCCGGCCGAACTCGACACGCTGCTGGCGTGGGCCGACACCGTCGCCAGCGGCCACGTGCAGGTCCGGGTGAACGCCGACACCAAGGACGATGCCACCTACGGCCGCGAACTCGGGGCGCAGGGCATCGGCCTGTGCCGCACCGAGCACATGTTCCTGTCGCGCGACCGGCTCCCCATCGTCCGCCGCTTCATCCTCGCCGACGATCCGGCGAACGAGGAGTCCGCGCTCGCCGAGTTGGAACGCGCCCAGACCGACGACTTCGAGGAGTTGCTCGAGGCAATGGATTCGCTCCCGGTCACGGTGCGCCTGCTCGACCCGCCGTTGCACGAGTTCCTGCCCGACCTGATCGACCTCACCGCCCGCGACGCACGCGGCGAGCTGACCACCGACGAGTGCGCCGAACTCACCGCCGTCCGCCGGCTCCACGAGACCAACCCGATGATCGGCACACGCGGCGTGCGGCTCGGCATCGTCCGCCCCGGTCTGTACGAGATGCAGGTGCGGGCGTTGTGCACCGCGGCGGCGCGGCTGCTCGGCCGAGGCCTGCGCCCCCGGGTCGAGATCATGATCCCACTCGTCGTCGAGGTGGAAGAGCTACGTCTCGCCCGCTCGTGGGTGTGCGCGGCGCTCGACGAGATCGGGCATCCAGAGTTGAGCTCGTCGGCCATCACCGTCGGCGCGATGATCGAGACCCCGAGAGCAGCGCTCGTGGCGGGAGCGCTCGCCGTGCATGCCGACTTCTTCTCGTTCGGCACGAACGACCTCACCCAGATGACCTACGCGTTCAGCCGCGACGACGTCGAGGCGCGGCTGCTCCCCGCCTACCAGGCGCTCGGCATCCTCGAGCACAACCCGTTCGCCGTGCTCGACCAGGACGGGGTCGGCGAGCTCGTCCGGATCGGTGTCGAGTCGGCACGCAACGCACGGGCGACGATCAAGCTCGGGGTGTGCGGTGAGCACGCCGGCGATCCCGGGTCCGCCGCGTTCCTCGTTCGCCTCGGCGTCGACTCGGTCAGCTGCTCGCCGTTCCGGGTTCCCATGGCCCGCCTGGGTGTCGCACAGGCGTTGCTCGAGTGCGGGCGGGTGCGCATCAACGACGTCGACTTCGGCCCGATCGCTCCGACGCCCACCGCACCGCGGCCGGCCCCCGCCGCGGCCGTCGCGGCCGTACCGGGCGACGGCTCGGACGTGAACGAGGTCGTCGTGCTGCACACGCTCCGCGTGCGTGGCTTTGTCACCCCTTCCGGATTCACCGAGAGCCTCGGCGTGCACCCCGCCGACGTGCTCGCCCTGCTCATCGCCGCCGGCGAGGTCCGCCACATCGAACAGCGCGACATGTACTCGCTCACACCGTCCGGGAAGGGCCGTCACGAGACGCTGATCGACTCCCACTCGACCGACGACATCCGCGCCGGTCTGGCGGCGCAGTACCCGCGGTTCCTCGAGCTCAACGACCGGCTCAAGTCGTTGTGCACCGACTGGCAGGTCCGCGACGGCGTGCCGAACGAACACGACGACGCCGGGTACGACCGCGCGTGCGTCGACCGGCTCGTCGCGCTCGCCGCCGCGAGCGGCGACGTGCTGGCGGCGATGGCGGCAACGCTGCCCCGCCTGGGCCGCTATCGCGACCGCCTGAACCGAGCCCTCGACGCCGTGGTCGCCGGCGAGACGAAACGCTTCACCGGCGTGATGTGCGAATCGTTCCACGACGTCTGGATGGAGTTGCACGAGGACCTGATCGTCCTGCAACGCATCGATCGCGCCGCCGAAGGCAGCTTCTGAACCCGCCGGCTCACCCCGACCACCGACAAGGTTCCACCCAACTCAACGACAACTGAACGGAGAACCATGCCTGCCTATCTCGTCGTCAACTACGACATCACCGATGCCGATGCCTACCTCGACTACCAGTCGAAGGCCGGCCCCATCCTCACCAACGGCACGCTGCTCGTCCTCGACCCGGCCTCGGAGGGCGTCGAGGGCGAGGCGGGCCACCAGACGGTGATCATCGAGTACCCGACCCGCGAGGCGGCAGAGGCCGCGTACCGGTCGCCGGAGTACCAGGCGGTGGTCGGCATTCGCCACGGCGCGACGAGCAACCACCGGGCGATGATCGTCAACGGCTTCGCTCCGCCGGCCTGATCGAGCACGCGATGGGACTGCATTTCGCCGACTGCTGGGAACTGATCGCCGATCGGGCCCCCGACCAACCCGCCATCGTGCAGGGTGACCGAACGATCACCTGGGCGGCGTACGAAGACCGCGCCGCCCGGCTCTCCGCGCTGTTCGCCGCCCACGACCTGGGCCCCGGCCGCCACGTCGGCATGTTCATGTACAACTGCCCCGAGTACCTCGAGACGCAGTTCGCCGGCTTCAAGCTGGGCGCCACACCGGTGAACGTCAACTATCGCTACCTCGACGACGAACTGCTGTACCTGCTCGACAACGCCGACGTCTGCGCCCTCGTGTACCACCGCTCGCTCGCCGATCGGGTCGCGCGCATCAAGGACCGCCTCCCGCTGCTCGAGCTGCTGGTCGAGGTCGACGACCAGCCCGGCGACCCGTCCGAGCCGGCCACGCGCGTGCCCGGCGCGACCAGCTACGAGACGGTGATCGCCGAGCAGTCGCCGGCGCCCCGGCGGACGCGCGACCCCGACGACGTGTACATGCTCTACACCGGTGGCACCACCGGCCTCCCGAAGGGCGTGATGTACCGGCTCAGCGCCTTCACCGAGGGGTTCATGGCCTTCGGAGCGCAGAACCTCGGGCGCGCACCGTGGCGGTCGAACGAGGAGATGGCCGACTGGGCCGCCGAGCAGATCCACGCCGGCACGGCCGGGCGCGTCTGCCCCGGCCCTCCGCTGATGCATGGGACCGGGGTATGGCTCGGGGCGATCCTCCCCCATCTGATGGGCAACACGTGTGTGCTGCTGGAGTCGCGGTCGCTCGATCCGGCCGAGGTGGTCACGCTTGCCGAGGTGGGTCTGTCGATGCTGGTGATCGTCGGCGACGCGTTCGCCCGACCGATCCTGCGGCTGCTCGACGAGCGACGCGACGCCGGCGACCCGGCCGACCTCTCACGGTTCGCGTCGATCCTGAGCTCCGGAGCGATGTTGTCGGCCGAGGTCAAAGAAGGCCTCATCGGCCACGCCCCCCACCTGTTGATCGTCGACGCGCTCGGCTCCAGCGAGGGATCGATGGGTTCGATGATCTCGATGGGCAAGGGATCTGGAACGACGGCCAAGTTCCAGCCCACCCCGGGCACGATGGTGTTCGACGATCTCGACCGGCCGATCGTGCCCGGCTCGGGCGACATCGGTCGCGTCGCCGCTACCGGCGTGTTCCTGCCCTTCGGCTACTACAAGGACCCCGAGAAGTCGGCGCGGACGTTCCGCACCATCGACGGGGTCGCGTACTCGTTCCCCGGCGACATGGCCACGGTGGAGGCCGACGGCTCGATCACGCTGCTCGGCCGCGGGTCGGCGTGCATCAACTCCGGCGGCGAGAAGGTGTATCCGGAGGAGGTCGAAGAGGCGATCAAGACCCATCCTGCGGTCGAGGACTGCCTCGTGTTCGGCGTCGACGACGAGCGCTTCGGCCAACGCGTCGTCGCGGTGGCGTCGTTGACGGCACCCGTCGACGGTGACGACCTGATCGCCCACTGCCGGTCGAGGTTGTCGGCCTACAAGGCGCCGAAGGAGATCCACGTCGTGGCGACGGTGCCGCGGGCACCGAACGGCAAGGCCGACTACCGGACCGCTCGCGAGCTCGCCGGCGGCAGCTGACCGCCGGCCGCGCTACTCGCGGCGGGCGTACGGGGCAGGCCGCCGGCCGTGCTCGTCGACGAGGTCGAACTCCTCGCCGAGGTCCTCGACCCACTGGATCGACCCCGACCGCTCCAGCAGGTCGTCGGCCGTGGCCAACGCGGCGATGCTGCGTCCGACCACGAGCGGCGTCTGCGCCCCCTCGAGGTCGGTGTCGCGCTTGCCCGACCACTCGACGATGAACTCCGTCGACACCGAGCCGGGGTAGAGCGACACCGCGGCGATCCCCTTCGGCACGAGTTCGACCGCCATGTCGGCGGTGAGGCGATCGAGACCCGCCTTGCCGGTGCCGTACGAGGCGCTGAAGTGATAGCTCTGACCGCCCGGCGACGACACGTTGCAGATGAACCCACCCGGCCCGGCTGCGAACAGCAGCGGGGCCGCGTACCACGACGCGACGTAGTGGGCGCGCAGGCCGATGCCGACCTGGTCGTCCCAGATCGAGATCGGATGGTCCCAGAACCCGCCGCCCCACGCCGGTGGGTCGGGGATCTTGTACACGTTGTTGACGAGGATGTCGAGGTTGCCCTGCTCGGCCCGGACGCGTTCGAACAGTGCCGCGATCTGGGCGTCGTCACCGTGATCGGTCCGCACCGCGATTCCCTGGCCGCCCGCCGCGTCGACCAGCTCGACCGTACGGTCGATCGTCAGCTCGCCGGCGCCGGAACTGCGGCCGGTGACATAGACGACGGCACCTTGCTCGCCGAGCGCGATCGCCGCCCCGCGGCCGATGCCGCGGCTCGATCCCGTGACGACGGCGACCTTGCCGTCGAGCGACCCGGCCATCATCGGCCCCGCTCGGCGACGACGTCGACGTCGAGCGACGTCAGACCGCGCAGCAGGAAGCTCGGAAAGTACCGGAACTCGTTGGTGTCGGGCAGGGAGAAACCTTCGAGCCGGCGCGACAGTTCTTCCAGCGCGACCCGCCCTTCGAGGCGCGACAGCGCGGCCCCGAGACAGAAGTGGATCCCTTTGCCGAACGCGAGATGGTCGCGGAGGTGCTCGCGGTCCGGATCGAACCGATCGGGATCCGCGTACACCGTCTCGTCACGATTCGCCGACGCGAACACGATCACGAGCCTGGCCCCTTCAGGGATCGGGACGCCGTCGAGCTCGTGATCTCTCGTGGAGATGCGGAACATGCCCTGGGTCGGCGTCGACAGCCGCAGGGCCTCCTCGACGAGCAGCGGGGCGCGCGCGGGGTCGCCTTTCAGGGCGGTCCACTCGTCGGGGTTCTCGGCCAAGAGGCGCATCGTCTCGGTCAGCAGTTTGGTGGTCGTCTCGTTGCCGGCAACGAGGAGCTGCTGGACGATGCTCAGGATCTCGGGGACGTCGAGGGGCCGCTTGTCGTCGACGTCGGGATCGTCGTCGTCGACACGCGCCTGGAGCAGCGCGGTCAAGAGGTCGTCACGAGGTTCCACCCGCCGGCGGTCGAGCTCACCGGCGAAGTAGTGCTGGAACTCGTTGACGCCACGCTCGGCCTCGAGCCGCTCGTCGAGCGAGATGTTCGTGCCGATGCCGGCGATCGAATCGTCGGACCAGCGCTTGAAGTCGGCGAGGCGGGTCTCGGGCACGTTCAGGGCGTGGGCGATCACCTCGACCGGAAGCGGGACCGCGAATTGCGACACGAACTCGATCCGGTCCTCGCCGATCCACGAATCGATCAGCCGCGTCGCGATCGCACGGATCACCGGTTCGAGCTCGGCGATGACCTTGGGGGTGAACGCCTTGGACACGAGCCGGCGGTACCGGGTGTGTTCAGGCATGTCAGCGGTGAGCATCGTCGGCACCCGCGGGTAGCCATCGGCCATCACCTCGGCCATGCGTGCTCGCGCCTCGGGTGGGAGCGGCATGCTCGCTCCGCCGAACAACGACGAGTACGTCGCGGGATCACGCAGGACCTGCAGGACGAGGTCGTGGCGGGTCACGAGGTACATCCCGACGCCCTCGATGAACAGAACTGGACGCTCGTCACGCATCTGCGCGTAGTGCGGGAACGGGCACTGCAGCGCCTCGGGATCGAACGGGTTGAACGTGGCGAGGTGGGTGCTCACAGGTCGGACAGCACCTTCACGAGGGCGGGCAGTTCGAGCCCACGAGCCAGGATCTCGTCCATCCCGCCGACCACGCCGGTGATGTTCGCCAGCACGACATGTTCGAGCCCATTGCGGGCGTAGCCCTCGAACTGGGCAGCCAACTCCTCGGCGTTGCCGACGAACAGCACCTCGGTCACCATCTCGAACGGGATCGTGGTCGCCAGGTCGCGCAGGTCGCCCGCGTCGAGATCGTGGATGATCACGTCGACGAACCCCTTCGAGTCGTTGCCGAGCGGATGCTGCAAGCCGTGTGCCTCCCACATGTGGCCCATGGCGAACAGACCGAAGAGCTTGCCCAGTGGCTCGCGCTCGAACATCTCCTCGGCCGCCTCCCGGCTCTCGGAGAACAGCACGAACGGGAGCAGCGACGACACCGGCGCCGCACGGCCGGCTGCCGCGGCGTGTTCGGCGATGATGCGGCGCTTGTCTCCGTACTCCTCCGGCTTCATCCACCAAGCCGGGATCCACCCGTCGCCGTATTCCCCGGTCAGTCGCAACATGCGCGGACCGTGGCCGGCGACCCACACCGGCGGGCTGCCGCGGCCTTCGGCCTGCAGGGGCAACCCCATGCGCCCGACACCGCCGTCGGCCATCACGCCGTGGTCGAGCAGCGAACGCAGGTCGCGCAGCACGTGTTCGAGCACGGTCACCGGCGTGTCGAACGGGTAGCCGAACGGCAACAGACTCTCGGCTTCGCCGGATCCGATGCCGAGGATGAAGCCACCCGGGTTCAAGTCGTTGAGGGTCAGCGCCGTCCGCGCGAGATCAGCCGCACCACGCCGGGTCGCGTCGGTCACCGAGATGCCGAACGGCTTGTCGGTCATGGTCCCGACGACGGCCCCGTAGCAGAACGGGTCGTAGAACGCGTCCGGATCGGCGGCGAGGTCCGACAGCGGGATCTCGCTCCACAGGCCCGGATGGAAGACGCCGAGCAGGTGGTCCGGTGACCAGTACGAGTCGAAGCCGACCTGCTCGTAGACCTCCAGCATCTGGGCGGTGCTCCCGAACGGGAACTGCGACGGGAGCGAGATACCGACCTTCATGTGATGCCCTCGTGATTTCTGTGATCGATGGATGGATGGATGGACGGACGGACGGATGGATGGATGGTGCGCGGCGGCTCAGGTGCCGGCGAGGCGCTCGACGATCGGCGCGACCGAATCGGCCACCGACGCGCCGAAGGTGACGTAGGAGATGCCGTAGGTCTCGCGACGCTCGACGAGCTGTTCGCAGATCGAATCCACCGAGCCGATGAGCGCGTGCGGGTGTTCCGCGAACTGCTCGGGCGCGAGCGCGAACATCGGTGCCATCTTGGCCAGCGTCGCGTCCCGCTCGTCGGTGACCACGGTGAAGTAGGCCGCGATCTCGAGCTCGATGTCGTCGAATCGCTCGCCGGCGCCCGCCCGGATCCAGTCGACCTTCTGCTTCGTGAGGTCGGCGGTGCTGCTCCCGACACCGGCCGGACCGAGCTTTCCCGACCGGTTGTCGAAGTTGAGGCTGACGATGTCGGCCTCGCGACCGGCGATGCCGAGCACGCGCTCGGCTCCCCCGCCGATCATGATCGGAGGCAGCCCGGACGCGACCTGCGGAACTCCTTGGAATCCGCTGGCATGGACGTGGACGCCCTGGATGTCGACCGCCTCCTCGCCGAAGTGGGCACGGATCAGCGCCAGGGTCTCTTCGAGACGGTCGAGCCGTACCCCGGCGCGGTCCCACGGGACACCCATCGCTTCGTACTCGCCCTGCAGCCAGCCTGCGCCGAGCCCGATCTCGAGGCGACCTTCGGCGAAGAAGGCGAGGGTCGCCAGTTCCTTGGCAAAGACGACGGGCTGACGGTAATCGACACAGAACACCCGCGCGCCGATGCGGATCGTGTTCGTCGCCTCGATCGCGACCGCCATCGCCGGGACCGCAGCGACGTCCTGCACCGGATGGTTGGTCGCAGCCAGGGCTGGGCCGGGCCCGATGACGTGGTCGGCGACACTGAACGTGCTGAAGCCGGTCGCCTCGGCCCTCCGGGCCTGGTCACGCCAGTGCTGCGCACTCGTCGCGGCATAGCTCTGCAGCCCGAACCGGAACGGCCGCGTCACGTGAACGCCCCGACCGAGCGCATTTCCGAGCAACGTTGCATGTCAGTCCCCTCGATGATCAGATCCCCACGGCGGTACCGCCACGACGACGTCCGCGTCGACCCGAAACTAGCCGATGGGTTAGTTTAGCGACGTACGGAAACTCCGCAGGGAGCGATCACCGGACGCTGTCGGAAAGGACTCCAGCCATGACCACCAGCGAGACCACACACCGCCCGGACGCTCCGCCGAGCTACGGGCGCTTTCCGCAGCCCACCGAATCCGACCACCACGGTCGGCCGTGGGAGCCCGACTGGCACGAGGTGGCCGGGCGTCTCCTCACCCATCTCGACGAGAACACGACCGACTCGCTCGGCGCCACGTTCACCGTGCCGGTCGAGCACTACCTCGACCCCGACCGGTGGGAGCGCGAGATCGAGGCGATCTTCCGCAACCGGCCGGTCGTGTCGGCGATGAGCGCGCACCTCCCGACGTCCGGCGCGTACCGGGCGATCGAGATCGCCGGCATCCCGGTGCTCACCGTGCGCCAGCCCGACGGCGGGGTGCGGGCGTTCATCAACGCGTGCCGCCATCGCGGCGCGCTCGTCGTCGAGGAGGGGTGCGGCCACAGCCGCCGATTCACCTGCCCGTACCACGCCTGGACGTACGACACGGGCGGCGCCCTGGTCGGCGTGTCGGGGCGGAACAAGTTCGGCGACCTCGACACCGACACGCACGGCCTCACCGAGCTTGCCTGCCAAGAGCTGAGCGGGTTCGTGTTCGTCGTGCTCCGGCCCGGCTCGACGCTGGATCTCGACCAGTGGCTGGGTGGCTACGACGTGGCGCTCGACCAACTCGGACTCGCCGACATGGAGCTCCTCGACGAGCGCACCATCGTCGGCCCGAACTGGAAGATCGCCTTCGACGGCTACGTCGACGGCTACCACCTCGACCTCCTGCATCGCGACACCCTCGGCGTCGACGTGCTCGGCAACGTGATGACCTGGGACGCCTGGGGCCCGCACCAGCGGGTCGCGTTCGCCCGCCGCAACACTCACGAGCTCCGCGACATCCCGCCGGCCGATTGGGCACCGACCAAGCACCTCGGCCTCGTGCACACCGTGTTTCCTCACGTGTCGATCGCCGGGAACGGCGGGCAGGGGGCGATGGTCAGCCAGCTCCTCCCAGGGCCGACGTCGGACCGGTCGCGGACCGTCCAGACACACCTCATCGCCAAGACCGCAACCGAACACGAGCGGGCCGAGACGATGAAACGGGTCGACTTCCTCGAATGGGTCGTGCGCGAGGAGGACTACAAGACCGGTCTCGGCATCCAGTCGGCACTGGCTTCGGGGGCCAACACCGAGTTCGTCTTCGGCCGCAACGAGCCCGGCAACCAGATGTTCCACCAATGGGTCGACGACTTCGTCGACTCGACGCCGATCACGGTCGCCCGGGGCGGATCCTGATGGCCCGGATCGACGTGCCCGCCGGCGAAGGCCGCGAAGCCTCGCGGCTCTGGCAGCTCGCACCGTACCTCGGCGCCGGTCTGCACGCGATGAGCGAGGCGGTCTACGAGCGGTCGAGCCTGCCGATCCGCGAGCGCGAGGTCGCGCGCATGCGCATCGCCCAGTTGAACGAATGCCAGGTATGCATCAACACCCGCGCCGCCTCGGCGATGCAGCAGGGACTCACCGACGACCTGTACCAGCACGTCCACGACTACGCCGACGTCGCCGAGTTCACGCCGCGCGAACGTCTCGCGGCCGAGTTCGCCGAACAGTTCGCGATCGATCACCGCCAGATCGGTGACGCCATGTGGGACCGCCTCCGCGAGCTGTTCAGCGACGTCGAGATCCTCGAACTCACCGTCACGTGCGGGTTCTGCGTCGGGATGGGACGCGCGTTCAACGTGCTCGACGTCGCCCGCGACTTCGACGTCCTGTGGAGCCGCGAACCCACGACCGGCACGTGACCCCGGGCTGGGGCCGCTGACGCGGCCCCAGCCCGGGTGATCACCGTCGGCCGATGGTCGTCAGCCTCCGGGACGGAGCTCGGTGCCGGCGACGAGGTGGAGTCCGCTCAGCGTGGGCACGACGTTCTCGAGCTGTCCGGTCGACGCGTTCCAACGGTCGATCGAGATGTCCGAGCTGCACACCGAGATGTACGGAGCGGGAGCACCGGCGCAGTTGAGCGGCGGACCTCCGAACGAGGGCCGCGAGCCGTCGGTGGCGGCCATGACCTCGCTGATCGCCTGGCCGGTGACGTCACCGTCGACCTCGAGCGAGGCCTCCCAGATGTTCATCACCGCAGCGAATCCCTGCGTTGCGAACCCCTTGAAGATGTCGTCCTGGGTCATGCCGTACTCGAGGCCCTTGGTCTGATACGTCGTCGCATCTTCCAGGTGCTGGCCTTCGAGCCCGTCGAGCGGGGCCAGGATGCTGCCGACCGACCCGGTCAGGTAGATGCCGTCGATCAGGTCGCCGGCGGCCGCCATCGCGGTGAAGTCGGTGCACGCACCGGACAGGACGAGCGGCGTTTCCGCTGGAGTCCAACCGACACGTCCGAGCGCGTCGACGAGGTTCCAGCAGTCGGCCCCTTGACCCGAGAAGATGATCACGTCGGGATCGAAGGCGAGAACCTCCGTCGCCTGCGGTGTCGCGTCCGGGGTCGCCGGAGCGACCGGGACACCGAGGTAGGTGAGGTCGGGCATCGTGCCGGCACGCTCGGAGTCGCCGGGCGTCGTGCCGTTGAGCACGTCGAGCGGCTTCGCCTCGAGGTCGTTGTAACAGACGACGCCCGGAGGGGTGTCGGCCCACGGGACGCCGACGCGCTGGACGTCGATGTCCTCTTCGTCCATGATCTCGTCGGTCGCGAACTGGACGAGCCCGGTGTGGACACCGAGGCAGCCACCGCCGGCACCGATGGCGTACACGCCCTCCGACGTGAAGTCGGCGATCGTGACCGGCGTGACGACCAGTACAGGGATGTCCGAACCCTGGTAGATCGAGAAGTTGTTGCCGAAGAAGTTGATCGTCGAGATCGCCAGCTCGACCCCATCGGCACTCAGCTCGTTCGCGCACCGCTGCGAATCGTCCGGTGAGACGATTGTCTTGCACAGCACGATCTCGATCGGGCGGCCTCCGAGCCCGCCGAGTTCGGCGTTCACGTAGTCGGCCGCCGCTTGGATCGCGACGCCGTACTCGGGGAACGAACCGTTCGGGTCGCCCTCGAGGTTCTGCACGCCGATCCTGATCGGTTCTCCTGTTGCCTCACCGGACGGCGTGTCCTGCTCGGTCGAGTCCGTCGAGTCGGTCGCGTCGGTGTCGGCCGATGCTTCGGTGTCGGCTGGTGCTTCGGTCGCCTCCGGCGCGTCGGATGCCGCCGGAGCGACGGATCCGGCGTCGTTGGACCCACTGTCGTCGTCGCTGCCGCACGCGGCCACCACCAACGTCATGACGATGGCGGCGCCGAACAGCACGCGTGATCGCGTGAATGATCTCATGTGGTCATTTCCCCCTTTTCTGGACTGGCCGTGGCACCCCTTGGCCATGGCAGACCGGCCCCTTCAGGCCGGTTCGCAGAAACTAACCGATCGATTGGATTGTTCACGCACCGAGCTGCCGCGAACCCATCCATTCCGACGTGGCCTTGCCCATCTTGGTGCCGTCGTAGCCGATTCGCTGCGTCGGTTCCACCACCAGGACGACACGGCGCGGCGAGTCGAGAAAACTGGCGAATGCTTCCCGGCGCACCTCGTCGTCGCGCACGATCGCCGCCGACAGCGCCGGGTAGAACCAATCCTTGGTCGCCTGGTCGTCGACGATGGTGCAGGTCCCTTTGTAGGTGACCGTCTTGTTGCGTGGAACCGACGAACCGGTCGAGGTGACCACGACACAGACCCGCGGGTCGCGACGCACAGCGCTGATCCGGGCCCGCTGGCTCGATGCCGTCAGCCAGAACTTCCCGTCGCGGAACACGTACGACATGATCACGCCCACCGGCCACCCCTCACGGTTCGACCAGATGAACGTGCACTCGTTCTGTGCCGCGAGCAGCGTGGCCTCGTCGTCGTCGTCGAGGCCGTACACCGTGACATCTTCGTAGTTCTCCGGGTGCTCGGTCACAAGACGCTCCTCGGCTGGAAACGCAGCGGCAGTTCCTTCATCGGGAACAGGATGAAACTCGGGTGGTGGACCGGCCCGTCGAACGGATGCTCGAGCTCGATCACCGAGGTTCGCTCCAGCCACTGCGTGAACGCGCTGACGAGCTCCTGGCGGGCGAGCGCCGCGCCGACACAGAAGTGAGGGCCGACGCCGAACGCCAGGTGCTGGGGCGACCGTGGCCGATCGAGCTCGAAGCGGTCGGCGTGATCGAACACCGACACGTCGCGGTTCGCGGCGGCGTAGCGGATCATCACCATCGTGTCCTCGGGGATGAGCGTGTCGCCCACTTGAACATCTCGCGTCGCCCGGCGGGTGAGGCCCTGCACGGGACTCTCGAACCGGAGCACCTCCTCGACGAACGACGGGACCAACGACGGGTCGTTCCTGACGCGCTCTTGGATGTCCGGGCGACGAGTCAGCAACCACATGCCGTGGTTCAGGGCGCTCGTCGTCGTCTCGAAACCACCGGTCACGAGCTGATGCAGCAGGTTCTGCAGCTCGGCGACGGTGAGCGGCTCGGCATCGTCTTCGTCCTCGTGGGCATGCACGAGCGTCGAGATGAGATCGTTGGACGGCGCGGCGCGACGGCGCTCGAACTCGGCCGCCAGGTGGTGCTGGGCGTCGAGTTCGACCTCGACGGTGTCGAGGAGCTCCTGTTCGGTCAGGGGCCGCATGGCCAGCGCCAGCATCGCTTCGGCCCAGCGGTTGAAACGGTGGATGTCGGAGCGGTCGAGGCCGAGCTCCTCGGCGATGATGATGCCCGGCAACGGCATCGCGAAGTCCATGTTGAACTCGCACCGGCCCGCGTCGATGACCGAGTCGATGAGGGTCGCAGTGACCTCGTCGATGTGTGGCGCCATCTCCTTGATGCGCCGCGGGAGGAATGCCTTGGCGACCAGGCGGCGATAGGCGGTGTGCACCGGAGGATCGGTGCGCTGCAACGTCTCCACGTGGCCCCATCCACGTTCGCGCAGGATCTCCTGGTACCGGCGGGCATTCTCGATCTGCAGACCCGACTTGGTGCCGCCGCCGCGCCCGGCGCTGGAGAACAGCTCCGGGTTGGTGAGCACGAAGCGGACGTCTTCGTAGCGCGTCACCATCACCGCGCCGATCGCCGGCATCGGGAAGACCGGGCAGTGTTCGTGAAGCTCCTGATAGAAGTCCCACGGGTCGTCTTGGATCGCGGGGTCGAGCATCGTTGCGCCCACCGGGCACTCGATGGTCGACAGCCGTTCCTCGAGCGTCACGTCAGTCACCGTCGGTCTCCTCGTTCCTCGCTAGTACGGCATCGTTCCACCGTCGACGGGGAACATGCAGCCGGTGATGTTCCGCGCCACATCGGACGCGAGCAGCACCGCCACGGCCCCGACCTCTTCGACGGTGTTCGGCCGCTTGATCGCGGATTCGGCACAGAACGCCTCGATCAACGCCTCGTACGTGCCGAGTCCCATCGCCACCGCCGAGTCGGGCCCGGTCTCGCGCACGATGTCGGTCTCGATGATCCCAGGAAGGATCGCATTGACGGTGACGCCGAGCGTGCCCGTCTCGTGCGCCGCCGCCTTGACGAGACCGTTCACCGCGTGCTTCGTGGCCGCGTAGCCCGGGATGCCGGGTTTGCCGAGCTTGCCCTCGACCGACGACGTGACGATCACCCGTCCCGAGCCGCGCGGGATCATGTGCTGCAGGGCGCGGCGCATCCCCCAGAAGACATGGTTGAGGTTCCAGTCGACCTCGAGCGCCCATTCCTCGTCGGACATCTGGAACACCGGCGCCGTGTGCAGCACCCCGCCGGAGTTGAGGCAGCAGATGTCGAGTTGGCCGTACCGTTCGATGGCGAAGTCGATCAACCCCTCGACCGCGTCCTGTTTCGCCGCATCGCCGGCGAAGAACGCGGCATCGTCGCCGGCGCCCATCTCGTCGAGACACTGCTGTCCCTTCGCCTCGTTGCGTCCGTTGACGACGACCTTGGCGCCCTCGGCGAGCAGGGCGTTGGCGATCCCGCGTCCGATGCTGCGCGTGCCGCCCGTGACGCAGGCGACCTTTCCGTCGAGCTGTCCCATGTTGGTCCCTTTCCTTCCCGTGCGCTCAGTACGGCGCACTGCCGCCGTCGATCGAGATGAGTGAACCGGTGATCCCCGCACCGGCGTCGGATGCGAGCAGCACCGCGACCGCGGCGACCTCTTCGACCTCGTTGAGCCGCTTGACGGCCGACTCCTGGGCGAACACGTCGAGCAGACCCTGGTAGTCGAGCCCCATCGCGGCGGCTGCGGCAGGCCCTTCGGCCTTCATGATGTCGGTTTCGATCGCACCCGGGCACAAAGAGTTGACGGTGATGCCCATGGTGCCGACCTCGTGAGCCGCGGACTTCGTGAGCCCGTTGATCGCGTGCTTGGCCGTGACGTAGATGGCGATACCGGGCTTGCCCACCTTGCCCTCGAGCGAGCTGACGCTCATCACACGTCCGGACTGCTGCGGGATCATGTAGTGGAACGCCCGGCGCATGGTCCAGAACGTGTGCCAGAAGTTCCAGACCAGGGCGTCCTGCATCGCCTCGTCGGTGAGATCGACGATCGGCGCGTGGCCGGTCCCTCCGCCGGCGTTGGCCACAAGGATGTCGATCTTGCCGAAATGGTCGACCGTGCCGTCGACGATCGCCTCACACGACTCGCGTGACTTGACGTCGCCGGCGATGAAGTGCACGCGATCACCGGCGTCGAGCTCGTCGATGCTGCGCTGCGCCTTGCTCGGATCGCGCCCGTTGATCACCACCGAGGCACCCTCGTCGAGGAACCCCTTCGCGATGCCGAGCCCGATACCGCGTGTCCCGCCCGTGATGCACGCGACACGACCTTCCAATACACCCATTGCGAACCCCCTGTTCGGTCGGCGGGAAAGTTACCCGCAGTTCGCACGCCACGCCGAGTCGGACGTCCGCGAGCCTGGGCGGGAGGCGTCAGGGGGCCGCGTTGGTCAGCAGTTGGCCGCGGACGGCCATCTTGATCGAAGTCACCGCTCGTTCATGTCGCTCGGAGTCGTCGGACACGCCGTCGGTCAAGCCGATCAGGATGATGGTGACGAACTCGTTCATGTAGTCGCGGTTCGCTTCGCAGATCTCGCCGCTCTCGACGCCGGCGTCGACCAGCCGGATAAAGAAGTCGCTGCGCCGTGTGGCGTGGGCCGCGAGCGCTTCTGCGATCTCGCGATGGCGGCGCATGTCGGCACGAGCGACGCCGAGGAACGCCGCGAAGGTGGGGTCGCTCTCGTTCAGCCGGTGGGCGGCGTCGAGCACGGCCTCGAACTTCTCGAGAAATCCCGACGCGTTCTCCGTCGCCGCGCCGAACTCTCCGTACACGCGCCGTTGCACGTCCTCGTGCACGTTGAGATACAAATCGAGCTTCGACCCGAAGTAGTAGTACAGGGCACCGGCGGTGATGCCGGCCCGCGCCGCGAGCTCGCGATTGGTTGCCGAGTCGTACCCGCCGGCAGCGAAGATCTCACGGGCGATCTCGAGGATCCGCTGCTTCGTCTCGCCCGAATCGGAGTCGGGTGGTCGGCCGATGCGACGACCAGTTGCGGTGAGTACCGGACGAACCATCGGTTCCAGTATGCCGCGGTGGGTGGGCAGCATGGCGGGAGCCTCCAACAGTGAGGCCCGAGCGTCGGTCGGTAGGGTCCAGTGACGATGGAGGATCCGAAGGCGACCGCAGCAACGCCTGGCACCGCGGCGGCCCGCATCGGCCGCCCGTCGAAGGTCGACGAGCACGGCACGCCGACGCGCGAGCGCCTCCTGCGCGCCGCGGTCGACGCGTGTGTCGAATTCGGCTACGAGGGGGCGACGCTGGCCGACATCGCCCGCCGTGCCGACGTGTCGACCCCGGCCGTCTACAGCCATTTCAGCGGCAAGGCCGCACTGCTCGTCGAAGCCAGCAAGCACGAGCTCGACGCGATCAGCACGGTGCGGCTCCCGGGAGAGCCGGGCATCCGCGAGATCGCCCGGCACTGGCTGCGACCGGACTTCCGCTCGACGCGCATCCTCATCACCGAACTGCACAGCGCGTCCACCCGCCAACCGGAGGTGGCAGCGTTGCTCGCCGAGTGGCAGCGCGACTACTCGGCGCGTCTCGCCCGTCTCGCCGGCCTGTCGCCGGCACAGGTGACGATGCTCTACCTCGTGCTGCTCGGCCTTTCGCACGCTGACACCGTGACCGGTCTCGCCGTCGACCCACGCCAGGTCCAACAGCAGGTCGATGCCCTGATCGACGGATGGTTCGCTGCCTCCGTCGACGGTGCCGACCACGACGATCACGTTCCACACGGTCGGTGAGCTCAGCCGTGTGCCGGCGACGCCGCGGTCAGGACGATTGGAGTGCCTGCTCGCGCGCCCAGCGGTAGTCGGCCTTGCCGTTCGGCGCGCGGTAGACCTCGGGCACGAACACCACACGACGCGGCGCCTTGTAGTCGGCGATCGCCGACTTGACCGTGGCGATCACGTCGGCTGCCGACGTCGGCGCACTCACCGAGCACACCAGAACCACCGTCTCGCCGAAGCGCTCATCCGGCACGCCGACCACGTTGGCGTCGATGACGCTCGGATGGCGGCGTGCCGCCACCTCCACTTCCTCCGGATAGATCTTCTCGCCGCCGGAGTTGATGCACACCGAGCCCCGCCCCATGAGCGTGACCGTGCCGTCCTCGGCGATCGTCGCGAAGTCGCCCGGCATCGTGTACCTGACGCCGCCGACTTCGACGAAGGTGGCTGCGGTTCGCGCCTCGTCGCGCCAGTAGCCGCGCGGCATCGAGCCGGTCGCGGCGAGCATTCCGGGTGTCGTGGCACCCCGCGGCAGCACCGTGTTCGTCACCGGATCGATCGTGACCACGTTCGGTGGCGCGGTGAAGATGGCCGTCTCGGGTGGGTCCTGACCGGGCATCGTCATCGACAACGCGTACGGCCCACCCTCGGACGCACCGATCATGTCGATGATCAACGCGTTCGGGAGCCGCCGCTGGAACGCCCGCTTCTGGTTCGCCGAGAGCGTCGCTCCGGTCGACACGATGCGGGTGACCGAGTCGAGGTCGTACGTGCGCCCGGCGGCCTCGGCAGCGTCGAGTGCGTCGTTCAGGGGGCGGGCGAAGGCGTCGCCCACCAGCGAGATCTGTGTGACCCGATGGCGCTCCACGAGCTCCCAACACTCCTCGGTGTCGAACGACCGACCACCGAGCAGCACGACGGTTCCACCCAGCACGAACGCACCGATCGCGAGGAACAACGCGGTGCCGTGCATCAGCGGCGGTGCGCACAACATCACCGGACTCTTGCCGTCGGCGCGCAGTTCGGCGGCGATGCGCCCCACCTCGGCCGCGGTGGTCGGCACGTCGATGCCGGCCGACACGTACGACGTGAACCCCATCGCTCCGAACAGGTCGACGTGACGCCACACCACGCCCTTGGGGTTGCCCGTGGTGCCGCCGGTGTACAGCATCAGGGTGTCTTCGCCCGAGCGTTCGATCCGCTCGGCGGGCGCCGCCGCGGCGACGACCTCGTGATACCACTCGGCCCCGTCGATCAACGGTGAGCCATCGTCGACCTGCAGCAGCACGCGCACGCTCGACATCGCCGCCATCGCCGCCGCGACCTGGGGTGCGAGCGAACCGTGGAACACGATCACCTCGGCACCCGCGTTGTCGCAGATGTACGCGATCTCGGGCGCCTTGTAGCGGTAGTTCACGTTGACCGGAGTCGCCCGCAACTTGAATGCGGCGTAGGCCGATTCGAGATATTCGGGGCAGTTGTACATCAGCTGCGCGATGCGCGTGCCGGGCCCGACGCCGCGTGCGTTCAAGGCTCCGGCCAGGCGGGCCGCCTCGCCGTCGAGCGAGCGCCACGTGAACTCTCGCTCACCGATGACGACCGCCGTCTGATCCGGCTGCGCGTCAGCGAACGCCTCCCACAGCGTCGCCCAGTTCTCGTTCAAACCCGTGTCACCACCACTCATCGCGGCCCCCCTTCCCGGCGAGACAGTAACGGGTGGTGGCGGCTGACATCGCTCCAGGGGCTTCCCTTCGTCGCTGGCCGCGCTGCCGGGCGAGACTCTGCGGAGCCATGGATCCGCAACTCATCGAACGCATCGCCGACGACATGCGATACGAGTTCGCGCGCACCGCGCCACCCGAGGGCTTTCCGGCGTTCCACGACATCTCGACGGCGCGCCACACCACCGAGGAGTTCTATCGGCTCGAGCGCGAACACCTCTGGCCGAACACCTGGGTGATGGCGGCCCGGGCCGAAGACGTTCCCGGCCCAGGCGACTACGTCACCTTCGACGACCTCGGCGTGCCGCTGCTGATCGTGCGCGGCACCGACGGGCAGATCCGCTGCTTCTACAACACCTGCCAGCACCGGGGCGCACCGGTCGTGCGCGATCAGCGCGGCTCGGCTCGCCGGCTGCGGTGCCAGTACCACTCATGGACCTACGAGGTCGACGGGGGCACGCTCGTGTCGGTTCCCGACGAGCGCGACTTCGTCGATCTGGACCTCGAGTTGCGGTGCCTGCCGCAGGCGAGCTGCGACACCGCGGCCGGCTTCGTGTTCGTCAACCGGAATCCCGACGCGACCCCGCTTCGCGACTGGCTCGGCCCGGCCTGGGAGATGCTCGCCCCGTTCCGTGGCGAGACGCTGCGCGAGGTCTACCGAGAGTCGCGCATCGTGCCGTGCAACTGGAAGGTGACGGCGGAAGCGTTCCTCGAGGTGTACCACTTCCGCCACATCCACAGCCACGACGGGGTGAGCGTGCTGGACAACCGTGGCGCCGCGATGGGCCTGTACCCGCACGGGCACAGCCGGATGATCACCCCGTTCTCGCGTCAGCAGTGCGAACGGGCAGGGCTGTCCGGGTGGGACGACTGGCGCCACCTCGACCAGGGACCGTTCCCGACGATCGAGTCCGTGCCGCCGATGGTCGACTGCACGAGCACCGCGGTCAGCCTCTTTCCGAACGCGATCATCCCGCTCGGCCGGATCGGCTTCCCGGTCAACCTCTTCTGGCCGATCGATCGCACCACCACGCGGCTCGACTGGATCTACTACGCCCCACCACCCGAAGGCCAGGACCGATTCGACGGCGACGACCTGCCGGAACACTGGCGGCGACGACGCGAGGCGTACAACCAGATCATGGCCGAAGACGAGCTGAACATGGCGCCGATCCAACGCTCGATGGAATCGCCGGCGCTCACCGGCATCCCGATCAACTACCAGGAACGCCGGATCTGGCATCTCCACGAGGAGATCGACCGGGTGATCGGCGTCGAACGGATCCCGCCCGAGATGCGCATGGAGCAGTTGCTGCACGCGTCGATCGAGCCCAACTCACCGTCGAACGAGACCGGAGCCGACACATGACCGAGACGATCACAGGGACCGACCGTTCGGCCGGCATCAGCCTGAGCGAGCTGCTCGATGCCGACTCCCACCCGGTGTCGGCGGTGCTGCGGGCCGAGTCGCGCATCGGGGTCCGCGACGGCAACACGCGGATCCCGGCGTGGTTCTACACGTCGCCGACGTTCCACCAGCTCGAGGTCGACAAGCTCTGGAGCCGGGTCTGGCAGCTCGCCTGCCTCGAGGAGGAGATTCCGGCGGTGGGTGACTACCACGTGTACGAGATCGCCGACCGATCGTTCCTGATCATCCGCACCGCCGACGGCATCAAGGCCTTCCGCAACGCCTGCCTGCACCGCGGCAGGCGGCTGCGCGAAGCCAACGGGTCGGGGGCGAAGAACATCCGCTGTGCGTTCCACGGCTGGTCGTGGAACCTCGACGGCAGCCTGAACGAGATCCCGTGTGCGTGGGACTTCCCGAGTGTCACCGAGGCCGACTACGCGCTGCCCGAAGCGCTGGTGGGCACCTGGCACGGGTTCGTGTTCATCAACCCGGACCTCGACGCGCCGCCGCTCGCCGAGCACCTCGCCGGCCTCGACGAACACTTCGCCGCCTACCCGTTCGAGCAACGGGTGAAGGTGGCCCACGTCGAAAAGATCATGCGGGTGAACTGGAAGGCCTGTCAGGAGGCCTTCATGGAGTCGTACCACGTCGTGGCCACGCACCCGACGCTGATGGAATCGCTGGGCGACGCCAACACCCGCTACGACACCTACACCAACTTCTCGCGGGCGATCTCACCGCAAGGCATCGAGAGCCCGCACCTCGCCGGCCGGCCGCAGTACGAGCGACTCGCCGATGGCAAGCAGTTCGCCCGCTACCGCCATCCGATGAACGGGCACGTGTACGAACGCATCGAGCTCGGCCGGGTCCGCGTGACCGACCTCGACGGCAACGAGAGCATCTTCGACGACGACGGCCGCCATCTCGAGGGTCCGGTCCGTCAGGCCGACGCGCACCTGTGCAAGTGGATCGGCGGTCCGACGCCCGACGCCGTGCTCGACCTGCCGCTGGCCGCACCCGAGCCGCCCGACGGTGTCGAGTCACCGGCCGAGGTCAGGGCGTGGCTCGCCGCTCAGCGCCGCGACACCATCCGCGCCCAGTACGGCGAGGCGGTCGATCCCGAGCAGTTCAGCGACGCCGAGCTGCTCGACTCGATGTACTACTCGGTGTTCCCGAACTGGTCACCGTGGGGCGTGTGGAACGCGCTGTTCTACCGATTCCGGCCCAACGGCAACGATCCCGACGAATCGATCTTCGAGGTGATGATGTTCGTGCCGTGGAAGGACCAGGCCAACCGACCTGCTCCCGCGAAGGTGACACACCTCGGCGCCGACGACGACTGGACCCAGGCCCCGGAGCTGGGCGCGGCGGCCAAGATCTTCCAGCAGGATTCGATCAACCTGCCCCAGGTCCAGCGCGGTCTCAAGGCGCTCGGCAACGACGACATCGTGTTCGGCAACTACAACGAGACCAAGATCCGCCACTTCTGGGAGCACATGTACCACTGGCTCGAGCTCGGGTCGACGAACGTGTCGGGATGATGCTCAGGTCGTAACGAAACGGGTGGTGACGGTCATGCGGTGGCGCCCCCGTCGACGGTGAGCACGTGGCCGCTGACGAACGCCGCGAGGTCGGACACGAGGAACAGCACCGCGCGAGCGACGTGGTCGGGTTCGCCACGCAGCCCGAGCGGGTTGGCGGCGATGATCGACGCGATGTCCCGCCCGCCCGCGAGCAGCGGCTCGAGCTGTTCCTGCACGCCGGGGGTGTCGATCACTCCGGGGGCCACGGCGTTGACGCGGATGCCCCTCGGGCCGAGCTCACGGGCGAACGCCTTCGTGAGCGACACGACGGCCGCCTTCGACGCGGCGTAGGCCGAGATGTTGGCACCGCCACCGAACGCGGTGATCGAGGCGACGTTCACGATCGACCCGCCCGCCGGCATGGCGCGCGCCGCCTCGCGGGCCATGCTGAACGTGCCCCGGACGTTGACCTCGAGCATGTGCGAGACGAACTCGTCGGTCGCGTCGAGCATTGGGCCGGTGGTCGGGAAGATGCCGGCGTTGTTGACGACGATGTCCAGGCGACCGTCGGCACCCGTTGCCACTCGGACCGCGGCACCGACCGCTGCCGGATCGGTGATGTCGCAGGCGACGAAGCGGGCACCGAGCGATTCAGCCGTGGCCGCGGCGCTCGGGTCGATGTCGGCAACGGTGACCGAGGCGCCGGCGCCGGCCAGCCGCGCCGCGACCGCGGCACCGATGCCCCGCCCGGCCCCGGTGACCAGCGCGCGGCGACCTGTGAGATCGAGGAGTCCGGTCATCGTGATCTCCGCACGTGGTTCGATCGGCGCGTTCAGGAGCCGTACCCGTGGTCGATCAGCGCGTTCTGGACGCGCTCGACCACCGCGGTCCAGAGCGCGACCGCGCGCTCGCTGGTGAAGTCGAGCGTGCCGACGGCGAGTACCGGGATGACCCAGCCGCACGTGATCCCGACGCGGTAGTCGTCGAGCAGGTCGTCAAAGCCATAGCCGGACACACCGTGTGCGACGAGCGCATCGTGATAGGCCCGCAGCAGTTCCGTCTCGTGGGCGCGCCGGTCGCCGGTGTCGAGGTTCTGCGACAGGAAATAGCCGAGGTCGGCCGCCGCACCGCCCTCGCTGATCGTTTGCCAATCGACGACAGCCACCGACCCGTCATCGTCGAACAGCAGGTTGTCGGCACGGAAGTCGAAGTGGACCAGGGTGTGCGGCATCGCCGCGAGGTCGTCGAGCATCTGCGCCCGGTACGACGCGTAGTCGCGGACGTAGTCGCGCAGTTCGGGCTTGATCGCATCGCCGAAGGCGTCCATGAACCCGGGCAGGGACACCTCGTAGATCGACGCCCCGGCCTGGTTCAGCGGGCCGTTGATCACCGGGACGAAATCGGCGTTCTCCAGCCCGGCACCGTTCCAGAACGCGGCATGGTGGCCGGCGAGCGCGACGACTGCACGCCGCGCCTGCTCGGGGCTCACACCGGCCACCTGGTCGCCGAGGGTCAGCGACGACAGGTCCTCCATGAGCAGCAGGTAGCGCTCGTCGTCCGGCGACGACGCAACCTCACACGTCACGTGGTGGATCGCCGGCGTGCGCAGCGGCGAGCGATCCGCGAGCTCGCGATAGAAACGGTGCTCGCGCTCGTAGATCCGCGTCGGGTGGAACATGGCCCGGACCTCGGGCGAGTGGGTCGGGAACTTCGCGATCAGGGTGGCCGGCGCGTCGACCCCGGCGCCGTGGTAGGTGATGCCGAGCTTGCCGACCTCGCCCATGAAGCCGACGCCAGACGCTGCCGGGTCCAACTCGAGCGAGGCGACCGATCCCTCGTCGCCGAGCGTGCCCGATTGCCGGAGCACTTCGGTGAGCCAGGTCGAGGTGATCTCGCTGGTCGTCGTTGGCAGGCTGGTCGTCATGGGCGTGATTCCTCCGTTGCGCCGATCGCGACGACCGGGAGGCCGTCGACTTCTCGCCATTTGCGAGATACTCCCCGCGACTAACCTAACGACTATTCAGCAACTCGGCCGCCTCGGAGACCTCCGGGAGCTCGAACGGCGGGCGGGCA
>CAZYWK010000020.1:34475-51418 GCA_964651825.1 uncultured Ilumatobacteraceae bacterium
GGCGGGCGGGCAAGGCGGGTGGGCAAGGCGGGGGCGCGAGCGTCAGATCCGATCGATGCCGGCCGCCGCCCATCCGATCGCGTTCGCCACGATCCGGCGGTAGTTCGGGTCGGCGTACGTCTCGGGCCCATCGCCGAACTGGAGGTAGGCGACGGGCGAATTGGCGACGGTCTTCGTCCAGGCCACCAGGCTGCTGCCCGGCGGGTGGTGCCAGCCCTCACGGTCGTGCAGCGCTCCCCGGATCGCCCGGTCGGCGGAGTAGAAGTTGGTGTCGACGAACTCGTGGGTGCTGCGCATGAGCGGCGTCACCTGGTGCTCGATAACCGGGAACAGGTACACCTCGTCGGTGATCACGAAGCTCGGCGTGATCCCGGCGCAGATCGGATGCGTCGAGTCGAGCACCTCGATGGTGTGCGTCACGTCGTGGCGGTAGCCCGAGTCCGGCCACGCGGTCTGCCCCAGCCTGCCCGGTTGGTAGAAGAAGCGGCCGCCGATCACCTCGGCGTAGCCGGGCCAGGCCGGCCAGCCGGCGATGGAGTGATGGAGGAACACCATCCCCTTGCCGCGGTCGAGCAACGCCTGGAACTTCCCGGCGTATCCCGGTGGCGGATCGAGCAGCTCGGCGGGCGGATCCGACCGGGTGAAGCGGATGCCTGGCATGTCGTACATGACGAACACGTCGAACTGCTCCGCGCGCTGCGGTTCCACGAGCTCGAGTGCGTCGGGATGCTCGACATGCGTCCAGTCGACGCTGTCCATCGAGTCGAAGACGGCGAAGAACGCCGGCGCGTCGAACGGGTGCCCCTTCGTGACCACAGCGACGCGAACTCGTTCGGCCCCCATTGAAGCTCCTCCCGATGCGCCTCGACGCCCGACTCTACCGAGCCGCCGGTACGCCGTCGCAGCCGGCCGGATGGGAGGATCACGCGATGACCGACGTAGTACTGGTGGACGATCCGATCTCCCACGTCCGGCGACTCACGCTCAACCGTCCGGACAAGCGCAACGCCCTGAACGATGAGCTGCGCGGTGCGCTGTTCGACGAGCTGCGCCGAGCCGACCGCGACCGTGACGTGTCCGTGATCGTCATCCGCGGTGCCGGCCCGGCGTTCTGCGCCGGCTACGACCTCGGCGCCCCGAACCACGACGTGGAGCGCCCGATCGCCAAAGCCGACGGGTGGTGGAGCAGGCACGTCGTGAACAACTGGTTCGAGATGTGGGACATGCCGACGCCGATCATCGGCCAGGTCCACGGCTACTGCCTGGCCGGCGGGAGCGAGCTCGCGGCCGCCTGCGATCTCGTCTACGTCGCCGAGGACGCACAGATCGGCTATCCCCCGGTCCGGTTGATGTCGCCGCCGGACATGCAGTGGCAGACCTGGTTGATGGGGCTGCGGCGCGGCATGGAGGCGCTCCTCACCGGCGATGCGATCTCGGGGGCGGAGGCGGTCGGGGCCGGCATCGCCAACCGCGCCTACCCGGCCGACGAACTGGACGCGGCGGTGCTCGCGGTGGCCGAGCGGGTGGCACGGATCCCGATCGAGCTGCTGGCGCTCAACAAGCGCTCGGCCCATCGGGCGATGGAGGCGATGGGCATCCGCGACGGGATCCGGGCCACGGCCGACATCCAGGCCCTCGGGTTCCACCAGGCACCGTCGATCGAGTATCTGGAGTCGTTCCGGACCGTCGGCGTGTCGGCTGCGTTGAGCGAACGCGACCGCGACTTCGGCGACTACCGCGAGGCCGGCGACGTCGGATGATGCGCAGCTGAGTCGGCTACGAGCTCACCGGCCTGGTGGGGCGTATCCGAACGGCAGCTCGAGCCGGTGCTGCGCCAGCAGTGCGGTGTCGGCCAGCAGCCGGTCGGTCGGCTCGTCGGCGACGATCGTGCCGCGGTCCAAGATGACGGCTCGGGGGCACGTGGCGAGCGCGAACGGAAGGTCGTGGGTGATGATCAGCTGGGTGTGCGGGAGCGTGTCGAGGAGCTCGGCCAGTTCGCGGCGCCCGAGCGGGTCGAGCCCGGAGGTCGGTTCGTCGAGCACCAGCACGTCCGGCCGCATGGCCAGCACCGTGGCGATCGCGACGCGGCGTTTCTCGCCGCCGCTCAGGTGATGCGGCGTCCGGTCGGCGAGCGCTCGGGCACCGACCGCGTCGAGCGCCTGATCGACACGCTCGTCCCGCTCGGGTCGGGCGATGCCGAGGTTCGCCGGTCCGAAGGCGACGTCGTCACGGACGCTGTGCATGAAGAGCTGGTCGTCAGGGTCCTGGAACACCGTGCCGACCCGGCGGCGGACCTCGTTCATGTTGCCGGCATCGACGGCGACGCCCCCGACGGTGATGCGGCCCGCCTGGAGGTCGACAAGGCCGTTCAGGTGGAGCGCGAGTGTCGTCTTCCCCGACCCGTTCGGGCCGAGCACCGCGACGCGTTCACCGGCAGCGATCTCCAGCGACAGCCCGTCGAGCACGCGGTCGGCCGACGCCGGGTAGGTGAACGTGACGTCGGTGACGACGACCGATGCGGAGCTCACCCGGTCGACACGGCTACGGCGAGGGCCACCACCCCGAGAGTGGCCGGGATGGCGGCGACGAGCCAGTCGCGGGCGGTGGCGCGAGCGTCGTCGAGCTCGGGCATCGTGCCCGTGAAGCCGCGGCTGAGCATCGCGTGGTGGATGCGTTCGCCGCGCTCGTACGAGCGCACGAACAGCACACCGACCGACGAGGCGACCGCACCGGCTTGCCACAACCATCGAGGGTCATGACACCGCGCCGTCATCGCCAGACGCATTCGCCACAGCTGATCGACGAGCAGGTCGAGGTACCTGAACATGAAGGCGATGATCGACACCACCACCGACGGAGCTCGCAGGCGGCCCAATCCGGCCAGGACGTCGGGGAGCGGCGTGGTGGCGGCCAGCACGATGCTGGCCAACGCGCCGAGCGCAGCCTTGATCACGATGTTCCACGCCGCCCAGAGCCCGTCGACGGAGAGCCCGATGCCGAACACGTCGACCTGGTCGCCGCCGGCGATGAAGGGAACAGCGAGCGCGAAGGCGACGAACGGAACGATGGTGAACAGCCGCAGCAACACCGACGGCGGGAGCCGGGCGACGAGGAAGATCACGGCCAGGACGGCGGCATCGACCGCGAACGCGCCGACCGCGTGGCGCGGTGTGAGCGCGACGCACACGACGAACGCGAACAGGCCAGCCAGCTTCGCTTCCGGGGCGAGGTCGTGCACCGGCGAACGTGCCGCCACGTACAGCCGACCGTGATGTCGAGCGGACATCACACCGCCAATCGTCGACCTGCTCGCCGGGACGCGCTGGCGATCCCGTAGCCGACCAGCAGCGTCAGGGTGACTCCGGCAAGCCCGGCGACCGCCAGGCTGAGGGTCTCGTTGTCGATGCCCTCCGTTGCGTAGTCGGCGAAGACGCTGCCAGCCATCGCGTGCCCCTGGGCGCTGTCGATGAAGCCGTTGTCCTCGGCCACTCGCTCCAGACCGTCCGGGCCACTGGCTGCGAACTGGCTGACGACCACGGCGAAGAACGCGGCGACGAGGACACCACCGATCACGAAGGTCCGTACCGCGATCCGCGGGCGGTCGGCCAACTGGTCCGCGGCCAGGTCGCGTGCGCCGGTGACGAGGTCGGGCCGCGCGGCGAGTACGGCCGCGACGACCCAGGCACTGAGCACCCCCTCGCCGATGCCGATCAGGACGTGCACCCCGACCATCGCGCCGAACACGGTGTCGAACGGCACCGGCGCGGACGCTCCGAACAGCCACTCGATCGAGAACGCCGTTGCCGCCAGGACGACCGAGACACCCGATGCCAGCGCGGTGGCGCCGATCACGCCCGCCGCGTTTGCGGGGAGGATCTTGCGGAACAGCAAGAACAGCGCCCACCCGGCGAAGGCCGGCACGATTGCCATGTTCAACACGTTGTAGCCGAGCGCGGTCAGGCCTCCATCGGCGAACAACAGGGCCTGCACGACGACGACCACGCTGACCACGAGCGTGCCCACCCAGGGGCCGAGCAGGATCGCCGCGAGCGTTCCCCCCAGCAGGTGCCCCGTGGTGCCCGACGCGACGGGGAAGTTGAACATCTGGGCGGCGAAGATGAACGCCGCGGCGATGCCCGCCAGCGGCACCTGGCGGTCGTCGAGCTCGGTCGACGCCTTACGAATCGAGATCGCCACGATCACCAGGCTGAACACGGCGGTCACCGCTGCCACGGCGGGCTCCAGGAACCCGTCTGGCGCGTGCATTGCGATCATCGGGCCTCCTGGGGTTCATCGCTGGCCGTTCGCGCATCGTACGACGGTCACCGAGCTGCTGCAAATGACTCGCAACACGGGACGGTCGGCGTCCGGCCATCCGCCTACGCTGCGGGGGTGGATCTCGCGACCGTCCTCCGCGACGGAGGATGCCGGCTCACCCGGCCACGACAGGTGGTCTGGGACGTGCTCGGCTCGACCGATCGCCACCTGAACGCGTCCGAGATCGCCGAACGGGTCCGCCTCGTCGATCAGGGCATCAACCTGTCGTCGGTGTACCGGACGCTCGCGTTGTTCGCCGAGCTCGACCTCGTCCGGGAGTCGCACCTCGACGTGGATGCCTCGACCTGGGAGATCGCCCACGAGGACCAGGTCATCCACCTGCGATGCGAGACCTGCGGCGACGTCCGCCACTACGACGCGACGATCATCGAAACGCTGCGCAAGCAGCTCCGCACGCGCGCCGGGTTCGACGCGCTGAACGTCGATGTCCGGGTCGCCGGTACCTGCGAGTCGTGCCTGGCTCGTCGTGATGAGTACCGGACACCGACCAGGCAGGGGGCAGGGTCTGCACGATGACCGACTTCGAGCGGTCACCCGAACCCGACCGCTCACCGCCCCCGCCCGAGGTTCGTGCCACCGACGGCGCTCACCGTCCGAGCCATCCTGTGACGAGCCCGAGTGACCCGATCATGCGGGCCACGCTGCGCCTCGGCGCCGCCCGCTCCCCCGGCGATCGAGCCGGCACTGCTGCCGGCCCGGGCGAACCCCGGATCCAGCGCGCGCACCGACTGTCCGACACCGCCAGCGACGTCGCGCCGACACCGCGCATCCAGCGGTCGCCGATCCCGATCCACCGCACCGATCCGACGCCTACCATTCGCCGCAAGATCGGCAACGACGGCACACCGTTCGTCAATCGGCAGGTACGAAAGCTGGCCGATCCCGGCAAGGGCAAGGTCGGCACGATCAAGAGCTGGAACTATGGCGGCGGGCTGTGGGCGATCGCCGGGGTCGTCGGGGCGACGAACGTCGTCTACAGCGTCCAGTTCGACGACGAGGTTCAGTCGATCTCGGGCGGCGACGACGGCTACGAGTTGATCGCCCCGAGCTCGGCAAAGGCCGCGCCGAGCGGACCGCCGCCGGTCAGCGCTCCCAAGCCGCCGGTTCGGGACGAAGCCGCCGACGCGGAGACGACCGCAGCAGTCGACGCGTTGATCGCTCGGCTCGGCAAGCCGCTCACCGACCTCCGCGACACGAACGGCCTGTCGCACCGGGAGCGCAAGGATCTGCTGAAGCAGCTCGCGGACACGAAGAAGTCGCCGGAGCATCTGCCAACCAACGACGCGCTGGTCAAGCTGACGGCCAGCGTCGTCGCTGTCGAGAACTCGTTCCGCGACTATGCGGCCGAGACGGTGAGGAATCGCCAGGTCAGGGACAACGAGATCAAGGCCGCCGAGGCCAAGCGCGCGCAGGACGAGATCGAACGCAAGGCCCGCGAGGAGGTCGAGTGGGCGAACAAGCAACGCTGCGGGAAGAGCTACGGGCAATTCAGCTCGAAGGTGAGCGACGCACGCCAGCTCGCGCTCCTCCTCGGCTCCACCCCACGCGGGGAAGAGGGACAACTGCTGGAATGTCTCCAGCGCGAGTACGACCCGGGCGACCTGTTGCGATTGCTCCAGCGGCCGGTCAGGCCGAGCATCGCGCGCGACCTGCTCGCCAGGATCGACGACCGGCCATTCGAGCAGTTGAACACGCTGCTCGATCACATCCAGCCCGGCGAGCACAGCCAGCTCTCGGTGCTCCTCAGCCGAACTGCGCCCGACAAGTCCACGCTCGTCGCGCTCCTCATCCACCTGAAAGACAGCGCCAAGGCAGCGGTGGCGGTGATGGCCAAAGCTGCTGACGGCGCGGAGGCGAGCGTGCTCGCCATGCTCGTCGGCGGCCGCTCGGCAACGGAGACGACATCGTTGCTCAGCACCGTGAGCGGCGGGGCCGACACGGCCGGCGCCGCGACGATCAGCGCCGGCGTCGCCGATCTCGCAACGGCGCGCACGCTGCTCGACCAACCAGGCGTGGAGGGCAACGCCAAGCAGGCGCTCGACGTGTTCGCCCACGCCACGGTGGCCAAGAACGTCGCGGTCGCGACCGAGCTGCTCAACAAGCAGGGCAACGCGTCCGACGCGCTGGCGCTTCTCGAGCACGGCTGCTCACTCGTCCAAGCGGGCCAACTCCTGGCGACCACCGGCATCGCGGACGCTGGCGCCGATGCGGTCTGGTGCTTGGCGAAGAACTGCTCCGTCGCCGACCTGGTCGCACTGCTCTCCGTGCGAACCGCCACGGAGATCCGCAGCTACCACGCGGTCGGACACGGGTTCGTGTTCGTCAAGAACGAACTCGCAATCACGCCGACTCAACAGTTCTGGGCCGGCGAGACCTGCGGCGCGCCCGCCTTCGCAGGGAGCGCGAAGTCCATCGCCGACATCATCGCCGACGCGAGGAAGCCCGTCGCAGACCGTGAATACGCCGGCGGCGCCCACTTTGGCAACCATGGACGGCTCGATTCACAGCAGCGGCCGGTCATGTTCCTGCCCCCCGCCAACGACTATCGGGAGTACGACCTCAAGCCATTCACCACCGCCGAGAATCGGGGGACCCGGCGGATCGTCGTGGGTGGCGGCCACATGTACTACACGGCCGACCACTACCGCACGTTCGAACGATTCGCATGAGCGGCATCGACTGGGCCGATGCGCTCGCACCGGGCGCCCCGCCGGCAATCGTGATGCCGGCCTCCGACGTCGCCGTCGGTGATGCTGCCGCGGACCTCCGGGCGGCGCGCCCCGACACCATCGTCCGAACGGTCGACGCGGCCGAGTGCTCGACCACACCCGACTTCCTGCGGTCTCTCGCCACGGCACTCGACTTTCCTGAGGGCGACGTGAACTGGAACGTCGTCAACGAGCGGCTGTACGACATGACCTGGTACCCGGGTGCCGATGCCTACGTGCTCGTCCTGCTGAACTGCGAACGGTTCGAATCGGCAGCGTCGGCACCGGACCTCACGATCCTCGATCGCATCCTGACCGGCATCGTCGAGGAATCCACGGTCGATGCGCGAGAGCTCCAGCCTCGTCTGCTCGTGTGCCAGTGCACACCGTCCCGGCTGGATCGATTCCTCCAGCTCCTGCACGGGTACGGACTCGACTGGCCTGCCGCCCCGCTGTCCTGACGCGATCGAGCGCCTGGGGCGAAGGGGCTCACCCGCGCTGGGCGCGCTATGGTCGGTGCGTCCGAACGGGAACACCGGTGTGAATCCGGGGCTGTCCCGCAACTGTCACCGGGGAGCGACCCCTCACGAAGCCACGGCGCGAGCTGGAAGGCGAGGGGGAGCATCGATCCGGGAGCCAGGACACCGAACGGACGGCGTAACCGAGTCCACGAGGATGGAGAACCTGATGACTGCAACGCTGACCCCCGGTTCGGGTGTCACCCCGATCCATGTCCCGGCGCTGGCCTGGTTTGCCGCCGCGATCGCGACGACATGGCTGTACCTGATGCTCCAGGAGAACGGGGCGCTCCTGACCCACTCCTGGGAGCACTTGCACGAGCTCGTCCACGACGGCCGCCACGCCCTCGGCGTGCCCTGCCACTGAGGCGGGCCGTGATGACCTTCACCGAGGTGCTGAAGCGCGCGCTGCTGGCGGGCCTGATCATGGGCGCTGTGATGGGCGCCTACATGTTGACCGTCGTCGAACCGGTCGTCGATCGGGCGATCGCACTCGAAGAGGCGATGTCGGCCGCCGGGGAGCCGGCCGGCGAGAGCGGCCACCACGACGAGCCGCTGTACAGCCGTGGCGAGCAGAAGGGTGGCGGCGCCGGCGCGATGGTGTTGTACGCGCTGGCCGTCGGATTGGTGTTCGGCACCGTGTTCGCTTGGCGGCGTCATGTGCTGCCGGGCGCCGACGACTTCGCCCGGGCGGTGTGGCTGGCGTCGATCGGGTTCGCCGTGTTCGCGCTGGTGCCGGCGATCAAGTACCCGGCGAACCCACCCGCGGTCGGCGACCCCGACACGGTCGGTGAACGGACCTTGCAGTACGTGAGCGCGGTCGTGATCGCCATCGTCCTGGTCATCGCGCTGACTCACCTGTCCAAGGTGTTGCGGGCGCGGCTCGACGACCCGAGCCGGATCATCGTCGTCGGCGTGGCAACGATCGTGTCGTTCGGGCTCACCTTCATCGTGCTCCCGGGAACGCCGGACGCGATCGACCCGGCGGTGCCGGCCCGGCTCGTCTGGGACTTCCGTCTCCGTTCGGTCGGCGGTCTGGCGTTGATGTGGATCGGGTTCGGATCGGTGTTCGGCTGGTTGCTCACTCGTGCGTCGGTCACCGCAGGTGACGACACGGTCGAGGGCAGTCCGCTCGTCGCCTCGAACGCGTGAGCACGGTCACCTCGCCGGTCGCCGCCCTCGACTCGGTGACCGGCGAGGTCGACTACATCCGCGTGTCGGTCCGCGACACCGGCACGTCGCATGATGATTGGATCCCGGCGTCGTCGCTGGTGCGTGACCCGCAGTTCCTGTACGACACGATGCGCTCGACGATGGATGCGCGAGGGATCGAGCGTGACGACATCGGCATGTCGCTGATCGTGCAGGGCCACGCGTTCCGGATCGCCTCGGTGGCGATCGGCACGTGGCTGGTCGCCGGCGGGTGCATCGACGTCTCGCCGGAGAACGTGGCGATTCAGTTCGGCCGCAATCGACCGAACGCAGTGTTGCTCGACGGGGCTCGGTGGGCGGTCGACCCGGCCGCGGGTGAGCGCGCCGAGCGGATGGCGGCGCTGCAGCGGCATCTGATCGACGACCACATGGTGCCGTTGGTCGACACCGCGCGGTCGGCGTGCCGGGTCGGATCCCGCATGTTGTGGTCGAACATCGCGTCGTCGTGTGCGTCGTCGTTCGGAGCGTTCATGGGCCTGAACGGCCCACCGCACCGGGAGCGGTGGCTGCGGTTGCGCGACCAGGCGTCGGCGTTCTTCGCCGCGGCCAGATCCGAGCTCGCGGTGGGCGGCGACGTCGTGGCGATCGGGCCGATCTGGGCATGGCAACGCAACGCCTGTTGTCTCTACTACCAGCACGCGGAGGGCTCGATGTGCGACGACTGCTCGTTGCACTCCGCTGCTGAACGCGACGCCCGGTTCGGGCGCATCTTGAAGGACGTGACGTCGTGATCCTGTTCGGTTCCAACGCCGACACCGAGCTCTTGGCCATGCGCACCGCCGCCGACGCGCTTCCCGCCGAGGTCGGCGCGGTCCGCTGGTTCCATCCCGACCGCGTCGACGCGGTGCCCGAGCTCGACGGCGTCCGTGTGGTGGTGGTGCGATTGCTCGGCGGCGCCGACGCGTGGGACGGCTTCGGCGAGCTGCGCGCCCGGTGCGCCGAGCACGGCGTCGGGTTCGTCGCCCTCGGTGGCGAGGCGCGCCCGGACCCGGACCTCCTCGCCGCGTCGACGGTGCCGTCCGGGGTCGTGACCGAAGCGCACCGCTACGTGGTGGCGGGTGGCCCGTCGAACATGGCGAACCTGGTGCGTTTCCTGGCCGACACGGTGGCGATGGCGGCGGTCGGCTTCGATGCGCCGATCGCGGTCGACGACGTCGGCGTGTGGGACGGCGCCGGCATCGGCGCGCCCGGCGGGTCGAGGGACCCCTCGCACCCGTTGGTCGCGGTGATCTTCTACCGCGCCCATCTCGTCGCCGGGAACACAACCTCGATCGCGGACCTGTGTGCGGCGATCGAGGCGGCGGGCGGCGACGCGGTCGCGATCTGGACGTACTCGTTGCGCCGCGACGACGGCGGCCGTGTGCGAGCGCTCGACCTGTGCGCCGAGTTCGGCGTCGACGCCATCGTGACCTCGACGCTGGCCGCCGGCGAGGCGGTCGCCGACGGCGACGGATGGGACGTGCCGGGCATCGACGTGCTCGGCGTTCCGGTGATCCAGGCGCCGTCGTCGGGCCGGTCGCGTGCCGAGTGGCTCGCCGACGACGCCGGGCTCACCCCGTTGGAGGTCGCCTCCGGTGTTGCCATCCCGGAGTTCGACGGACGGGTGATCGGGCCGACGTTCACGTTCCGCGAGACCATCGACGACGACGGAGCGCCGGGGTCGGAGATCGTCGTGACACGGGCCGACCCGGAACGCACGACGCGTCTGGCCCGGCTCGCCGTGCGGATCGCCCGGCTCGGGCACCTCGCCGTGACAGCCCGGCGAATCGCTGTGGTGCTGTCGGCCTACCCCACCAAGCGGGCTCGTCTCGGCAACGCGGTCGGGCTCGACACGCCGGCCTCCGCGGTGCAGTTGCTCCGCCGGATGCGCGACGACGGCTACGTGATCGACCGTGTTCCCGCCGACGGCGACGCGTTGATGGACGAGCTGGCCGACCGGTTCACGTACGACCAGCCGCAGCTCACCTCGACGCAGGTGGCGATCGCCGCCGGCACCCTGCCGACCGCCGCGTACCAGGACTGGTACTGCGAGCTCCCCGAATCGGCGCACGACGGGCTCGAACCGTTTTGGGGGCCGGCCCCCGGCGACGTGTACGTCGCCGGGGGCCGCTTCCACTTCCCGGGCCTCGATCTCGGCAACGTGCTGGTGACGATCCAACCACCGCGCGGCTTCGGCGCCGACCCGATCGCCACCTACCACGCCCCCGACCTCCCACCGCCGCATCACTACCTCGCGTTCTACCGATGGCTGGCCACGCCGACCGCGGCCGGCGGGTGGGGGGCCGATGCGATCGTGCACCTCGGCAAGCACGGCACCGTCGAATGGCTGCCGGGAAAGGCGTTGGCGCCGTCGGCGGGCTGCTATCCCGATGCCGCGATCGCCGAACTGCCGTTCTTCTACCCGTTCGTCGTCAACGACCCCGGAGAGGGCACCCAGGCCAAACGGCGCACCCACGCCGTGATCGTCGACCACCTCCCTCCCCCACTCACTCGGGCCGACACCTACGACGACCTCGCCCGGTTGGAGCAGCTCCTCGACGCGTTGGCAAACGCGGAGGCGATGGATCCCGCCAAGGCGCCGGTGCTGCGCGATCAGGTGTGGGAGCTCCTGGTGGCCGCCGAGATCCACCGCGACCTCGAGCTCGGCGACGCTGCGCCCGACGACGACACCTTCGCCGACATCGTCCTCGAGGTCGACGGCTACCTGTGCGCGTTGAAGGACGCCCAGATTCGCGGCGGTCTGCATGTTCTCGGTCAGGCCCCCACCGGTGAGCAGTTGATCGATCTCGTGCTGGCGGTCACCCGCCTCCCCCAGGCCGACGTCCCCGCGTTGCGGGCGACCGTGGCCGCCGAGTTGGCTCTCGACCTCGCGGACGCGGGACGTGTGGAGGTTGACCGCATCGAAGCGCGTGCTCGCGAGCACGTCGAGGCCTTGGCCGCGACGGGCTGGGACGCGACGTCGACCGACGACCGGACGCTGCGATGGGTGTCCACCACACTGGTGCCGGCGCTCGAACGGACGACCGACGAGATCGATCACCTGATGGGAGGCCTCGCCGGCCGGCACGTCCCGGCCGGGCCGAGCGGCGCCCCGAGCCGCGGCGCGGCGAACGTGTTGCCGACGGGCCGCAACTTCTACTCCGTCGACCCCAAGGCGATCCCGTCGCCGCTCGCCTGGCAGGTGGGCAGCGGTCTCGCCGACCGGCTGATCGAACGCCAGCTCGCCGAGACTGGCGAGTACCCGACCACGGTCGGGCTCGTGCTGTGGGGAACCGCGGCGATGCGCACCGGTGGCGACGACGCCGCTGAAGCGCTTGCGCTGCTCGGGGTGCGCCCGCGTTGGGACGACCAGACACGACGCGTGATCGGCCTCGACGTGATCCCCCTCGCCGACCTGGGCCGGCCCCGCATCGACGTGACGTTGCGGATCTCGGGCTTCTTCCGTGACGCGTTCCCCCACGTGATCGCCTTGCTGGACGACGCGGTCGCGCTCGTCGCCGCACTCGACGAGGACGACGCGTCGAACCCGGTGCGCGCCGCCGGATCACACGATGCCCGGCTGTGGGGGCCTCCACCCGGCGGGTACGGGTCCGGCATCCTGCCGTTGCTGGAGCAGGGGTCGTGGCGCACCCAAGCGGACCTGGCCGAGGTGTACCTCGCCTGGTCGGGGTTCGCGTACGGCCGCCACCGCCACGGCGACGCCGATCCCACCGCGATGCGGCGCCGCTTCGCGGCGATCGAGATCGCGGTGAAGAACCAGGACAACCGCGAGCACGACATCTTCGACTCCGACGACTACCTGCAGGATCACGGCGGCATGGTCGCCGCAGTGCGGGCCCTGACGGGCCAGGCCCCGAAGGCCTGGTTCGGCGACTCGGCCAACCCTGCGGATCCGAAGGTGCGGTCGTTGCGTGAGGAGGCAGCCCGCGTCGTGCGGAGCCGGGTGTTGAACCCGAAGTGGATCACGGCGATGCAGCAACACGGCTACAAGGGCGCCTTCGAGCTCGCCGCCACGGTCGACTACCTGTTCGGCTACGACGCCGTCACGAACGGAGATGGCGCCGACGTCGTCGAGGACTGGATGTACGAGCGCGTGACCGAGGCCTACGTCGGCGACGCGGCGATGCGCGAGTTCTTCGAACGATCGAACCCGTGGGCGTTGAAGTCGATCGCGGAGCGGCTGCTCGAAGCCGACCGGCGAGGGATGTGGGACGCGAGCGAGGCGGCGCGCAAGACGTTGGCCGACGCGGTGCTCGAAGCCGAAGGATGGGAGGAGTCCCGATGACACGATCGCCTTCATCGGGCTCGTTCCCGTTCGACGCCGTCGTCGGCCACGACGATGCGAAGCTCGCCCTCCGCCTTGCCGCGCTCGACCCGCTGATCGGCGGCGTCCTCCTGCGGGGCCACAAGGGGTCGGCCAAGACGACACTCGCCCGCGGGCTCGCCGAGCTCCTCGACGGCGCCCCGTTCGTCGAGCTGCCGCTCGGTGCCACCGAGGACCGCGTGGTCGGCAGCCTCGACACCCGCGCCGCGCTGTCCGGCGGCGAGATCGAGTTCCATCCCGGCTTGCTGGCTGCTGCCGACGGCGGGGTGCTGTACGTCGACGAGATCAACCTGCTGGCCGACCATCTCGTCGACGTGCTCCTCGACGTGGCCGTGTCGGGGCGGAACATCGTCGAGCGCGACGGGGTGTCGCACCGCCACGACGCGCGGTTCGTGCTCGTCGGGTCGATGAACCCGGAAGAGGGCGAGCTCCGGCCGCAGCTGCTCGACCGGTTCGGGCTGTGCGTCACCGTCGAGACCGCGACGGATCTGGCGGCGCGAGCCGAGGCCGTGCGGCGCCGTCTCGCCTTCGACCGCGGCGAACCCGTCGGCGTCGCTCGCGTGGACCACGCGCCGGGCGAAGCGATTCGGGCAGTCTCGATCGACGGCACGGTGATCAGTGACGCGGTGATCGACGCCGCGAACCGGCTCGCCGTGGCGGTCGGAGCCGAAGGGTTGCGCGCCGACCTCACGATCTGCCGTGCCGCCGCCGCGCACGCCCGCCTCGACGGACGCGCCGAGACGACGGTCGACGACGCCGCCCGTGTCGCGCCACTCGTGCTCGCCCACCGCAGCCGTCGCGGCCCGTTCGACCCGCCCGTGATGCCGCCCGAGTCGATCCAGCAGGCGCTGCACGACGCGCTCGACCAACCGACCGACCGCAGCGATGAAATGCCGGAGCCGAGCCAGGGTGAATCAGACGACGCCGACCCTGCCCCGACCGGATCCGGCTCGGCTCGCACGCGACCCCTGCCGATCGGGAGCGCCCGTCGCCCCCAGGACTGGGAGCGGGCCCGGCCGGTGCCGTCGGCCCGCGGCCGTGCCGTCGGCGACGCTCCGGCCTCTGTCGGCGACACGATCGCCATCGTCCCGACCGCGAGACGGGTGGCCGAATCCGGAGTCACCACCGGAGCTGCCCTGCGCACGGCCGTACGGGTCGCGCGGCCGCAACGCACGATCGTGTTCTGCGTCGATCTGAGCGGATCGATGGGCGCGGTCGAGCGGGCGAACGCCGCGTCGGGGACCGTGCTCGGGCTGCTCGGCACCGCCTACGAACGTCGCGAGCGCGTCGCTCTCGTGACCTTCAGCGGCGCCGGTGCGACGGTCGTCCTCACCCCCACCTCCAGCATCGAAGTCGCCCGCCATCGGCTCGACGACCTGCAGACCGGCGGCGAGACACCGTTGGCGGCCGGCCTGATGACCTCCCTCGACATCGCTCGGCGCGCCTCGACGTCCGACGGCGATGTGATGATCGCCGTGCTCACCGATGGACGCGCCACCGGCACCCCGGACGCGCTCGATCGGGCGATCGATGCCGCCGCCGCGATCCGCGCCGCGGACGTGTCAGCGATCGTGCTCGACTGCGAGTCCGGGCCGACACGGCTCGGGCTCGCCGAACGCCTCGCCGAAGCCATGGGAGCCCGGTACGTCGCGGTCGACGAGCTCCGCCCCGAGACGATCGTCGGCGATCTGCAATCTCGTTGATCCAGGCCGCGGTGCCGTCGATCCCGAGTTCCTCGATCGGACACCAGCAAGATGACGATCGCGGGGCAGTGAGGAGCACACAGATCCCCGTTCCCGACCGAGTGGCCGAACGAATCGCCGTTGCTCCCCTGAGCAGCGCCATGGTCATCGCAAAATCGCCAGCGTGCCGGCGGCGAGCGCTCCCACGGCGGTCGTCAGCGCGATCGCTTGGCGGCCGTCGGCGATGGTGGGGTTGGTTCCGTCGCCGAGGACGCCGCGGTGTTCGACGCGTCCGGCGTAGTGGTTGGTTCCTCCGAGGCGGATCCCGATGGCGGCGGCGACCGCGGCTTCGATCACGCCGCCGTTGGGTGACGGGTGGGCCGGTGCGTCGTCGCGCACAGCTCGCCAGATCGCGCCTGCCCGATGGGGGGTGAGCATGGCGACGGCGGCGGCGCCCAATCGTGCTGGACCGTAGTTGACGATGTCATCCGCCCGAGCTGCGGCCCAGCCGAACGACTCGTAGCGCTCGGAGTGGTGGCCGACCATCGCGTCGAGGGTGTTGATCGCCCGGTGGGCGAGCACGCCGGGTGCGCCGGCGAGGGCGGCCCAGCAGAGTGGAGCGACGACGGCGTCGATGGTGTTCTCGGCGACCGACTCGATGGTCGCGCGCACGATCGCCGGCTCGTCGAGTTGGTCGCGGTCGCGGCCGACGAGTGACCGCACCCGGACGCGGGCGCCGTCGAGGTCGCCGCGGTCGAGCAGGTCGAGGGTGGTCGCGGCTTCGCGGGCGAGCATCCGCCCGGCGACGCACACCGCGGTGGCCACTGCTGTCGCGGCGCGAGGTCCGAGCAGTCGGCGGGCGGCACACCCGACGCCCACGGCGAGTCCGACGCCGGCCGCGAGGTGAAGCGCTCCGGCGACCCGGGTGGGGCGGTAGATGCGCTGCTCGAGGGCGGTCATCGTCGCGCCGAACGCGGCGACGGGATGCCATCGAGCCGGTGGCTCGCCGAGCAACCGGTCAGCGACCCAGCCGGTGGCGGCCGCGGCCCCGGTGCCGGTCAGCATCCGACGACCCGTCGCAGGTAGGCGGTGTCCAGGTGTTCGTCGATCGCATCGGCCAGTCGGTCGAACGTCGTGTCGAGGACCGGATCGGGCCGGTGACCGAGCACGGCCGCGACGACGTCGGGCTCTTCGAACAATCCGTGGACGGTGGTGACCATCACATTGCGCTCGACCCACACGCCGGCACCGATCGACGGAGTGGTACCGGTCACGACGCCGTAGCGGATCTCGTACCCGGTCGCCGTGACCCCGTACAGGGTCGCCCACGGTCCCGGACCGGGGATGAAGGCGACGCGGGTGGCGGTCGTGACCTTCGTGGCGGCCATCTCCGTCGACAGGTCGAGCAGTCCGAGACCGTCGATGTCGCCGCCTTCGACACCTTGCGGGTCGGAGATGCGGGTGCCGGCGATCATCGCGCCACCACACACGCCGACGATGCGCGTGCCGGCCGTGGCGGCGGCGCGGACGGCGGCGTCGAGGCGCTGGGCACGCATCCAGGCAAGGTCGGCGGCGACGTGCTTGGAGCCGGGCAGGATCACCAGGTCGGCGGCGTCGAGGTCGGCGACCCTGGTCGCCCACCGGACGTTGGCGGCGTGGGCGATCAGGTGCCACTCGTCGAGGTTCGACGCGTACGGGTAACGGACGATGACGACGCGAGGCGCGTCCGCGGGCGCGCTGGCGCGGACGCTGCCTCCTTCCTCGTCGGGCAGTTCGTGGGTCAGCATCGGCATCACGCCGACGTGCTGCATCCCGGTGCGCTCCGACACGAGTGTGGGCGCGGGTTCGAGCAGCGACGCGTCGCCACGGAACTTGTTGAGCACGAACCCGCCCAGCCGGGCGCGGGTCGAGTCGGGGACGAGGGTCCAGGTGCCGACGAGGTGCGCGAAGGCTCCGCCGCGGTCGATGTCGGCGACGAGGATGGCGGTGGCATCGGCGTGCTCGACCATGCCGTTGTTGACGAGATCGTTGAGGTTGATCTCGGCGGGGCTGCCGGCGCCTTCCAGCACGACGAGGTCGTGACCGTCGGCGATCCGTTGATACGACTCGACGATCGGCCGCCAGAGTGACGGTCCGCGGTCGCGCCACGGCGTGGCGGTCA
>CAZYWK010000021.1:0-18094 GCA_964651825.1 uncultured Ilumatobacteraceae bacterium
AGGCCGTGTAGCCGAGCCCGACCCAGATCTGGTACCAGTTCGACACGTAGAACGTGCCGGCGAGCACGTCGCCGCGGAGCTGGCCGAGGGCATGCCGTTCGAAGATCGCGGTCCACAACGTGACGAGCAGCATCATCGTGAACACCGCCGGCAGGAGGCGACGGGCCCGGCGCATCCAGAAGTGCCCGAGCGAGATGCGATAGGTCCGTTCACGCTCGGCGATCAGCAGCAGTGTGATGAGGTAGCCGGAGATGACGAAGAACATCTCGACGCCGAGGAACCCACCGGGAAGCCACTCGCTGTTGGCGTGGTACACCATGACCGCGACGACCGCGAGCGCCCGGAGACCGTCGAGTCCTGGCAGGTACGGAACGCGACTGATCTGGGCGCGATCGCTCTCGGCGACAGGGTTTTCCCGCGGTGGGGCGGCGGTCGACATTCGGCCGACCAGTATCACCGAACGAAGCGTCGGGAACGTGTCACGACTCCGTCAAGGCGTGACGGTTCGTGACGTGCGTGCCGCACCACCTCAGTCAGGGGACTGGAGGAACCTCCCGATCGTGTCGGCATAGAACTGCGCGCCGGTCGACTTCATGTGGATCCCGTCGGCGTAGAAGCAGTCTCCCTCACACGCCGCGGCCTGACCGCCCCAGTCGATCAGGATCACGTTCGGATGCGTCGCCGCGGTGTCGTAGACGAGACCGTTGTTCGAATTCTGGTAGTCGTAGCGAGCCTCGTCGGGGAGCGACGTGGTCACCAGGACGACCTGCGGAACGTCGGCCAGCGCGGCCATCATGCGGTCCATCTCCGAGGCGCTGATCGGTCCGTTGGTCCCGAGATGGATCACCACCACGTTTCCGAGCCGGCCCTGGTTTCGGAGGGCCTCGGCCCGTTCGACGCCCGCCGAGAACTGTCGATTCTCCCGGGCGTCAACGGTGAAGCCCGCCGCCTCGAGCGGGCCCGCCGCGCCGAGCATCACCGAGTCGCCGATCGCCAGTTTCTCGATCGGGAGTGGTGCCGGAGTCGTGGTCGGCTCGACGGTGGACTCCGGCGTGAGGGCCGTCGCGGTCGGGTCCCCGACTGGATCGACCGTGGTCGCCACCCCGGAGTCGGTCGTCGTCTCGGCAGCCGGCGGTGGCTCGGTTGCGGCAGCCCCGCATGACGGATCGAGAAGCACGTCGCATGTCGACGCTGCCCCCTCGGCGAGCGATTGCTCCACGTCGTTCTGTTTGAGCTCGGCGGTCGCCAGGCTGGTGACCCCGAAGATGGCGAACGCGGTGCCGACGAAGGCGCCGGCGAGCACGGCGTTGCGGCGGCCGGGGTCGCGGCCGTCGCGGACCTTCGCCCACGAACGGCCGAGCGCGCCCTTGCGGATCGGTGTTTCGATGTAGCGGAAGGAGAGCTCGGTGATGACGAGCGTGATGCCCATGGCGATCACGAACTCGTGGAACTTCAGGTGCTTGCCGGCGATGTGCCGCATCAGCTGGTACACCGGCCAGTGATACAGGTACAGCCCGTACGACCGCAGCCCGACCCACACGAGCACCGGCGTGCCCAACGCTCGACCGAGGATCGTCCGCGGGTGCGTGACGGCGGCGATCACCGCCAGTGTGGCGACCGAGGCGACGAAGAAGCCACCACGGAACAGCAGCGGATCAGCACCGCTGTGGTCGACGAAGCCGACCTGCCACATCATCAGCGCGAGCAGCGCCAATCCGGCCGCCCCGATCCCGTCGAGCAACGGTCCCCGGTCGCGCATCGGGCCGCGCATCATCGCGACCGGCCGCCAGATCATGGCGAACGCTGAGCCGAGCAACAGGCCGCCGGCGCGGGTGAACGTCGACAGGTAGAGGAAGTCCGCCTTCGCGATCTGGCGGCCGCCAAGGTCCCAGTACGCCGCTGGCGTCACGTCGGGCGTGCCGATCGGGCCCGAGTGATAGCCGATCGCCACCACGATCGTGATGAGGAGCGCAGCGCCGAACAGCCAGCGGCTGAGGTCGGCGACGCGACGGCTGCCGACGCGCAGCAGCAGCACCATCACGACCGGCCAGACGAGGTAGAACTGCTCCTCCACCGCAAGGCTCCAGAGATGGCGCAGCGGGGCGAAGTCGTTGGCCGCCCCGTAGCCCTGGCCGGTGTACACCTGGTACCAGTTCGAGCCGTAGGCCAGCGCGGCCACGACGTCGCCGCGGAGCTTGCCGAGCGTCGCTCGTTCGAACAGTGCCGTCCAGATCGTGAGCAGGAACAGCATCACGAACAGCGCCGGGAGCAGGCGGCGAGCGCGCCTGACCCAGAAGCCCTTCATGTCGACGGTGTCGTTGCGCTCCTTCTCCGAGATCAGCAGCAGCGTGATCAGGTAGCCCGAGATGACGAAGAACATCTCGACGCCGAAGAACCCGCCCTTCAGCCAGTCGCTGTTGGCGTGGTACACCATCACCGCGACGACGGCGAGGGCACGGATGCCGTCGAGGCCGGGGAGGTAGGGAACCCGGCTGATGTTCGCCTGCAGGTCGGGCCTGGGGAGTCCCCGCGCCGACGCGTCGGGAGTGGTGATGCGGGCGGACATCAACGTCCAGTATCGCTCAGCGGGATCCCAGATCGAGGTTGCCGCAGATCGCGAGCACGGCGTCGGGCCGGTTGAGGGCGTACAGGTGCAGTCCGGGTGCACCCGCGTCGAGCAGCGCCGAGCACAGGTTGGAGGCCACATCGACGCCGATGCGGCGGATCTCGGCGGGGTCGTCGGTCGCGTCCAGCCGGTCGGTGAGCCAACCCGGCAGCGGCGCGCCGCTCATGTCGGCCATCCGCTTCACCTGGTTCACGTTCGTGATCGGCATGATCCCCGGAAGGATCGGTTTGTCGACGCCGAGCGCGGCGAGCTCGTCACGCATGCGCGTGTACTCCTCGACCTCGAAGAAGAACTGGGTCATCGCGAAGTCGGCGACGCGGAGCTTGTCGGCGAGGTGGCGGCGGTCGGACGCGCGGTCGGGCGAGCGGGGATGGACCTGCGGATGGGCGGCGACGGCGGAGGCGAAGCACCCTGCGGCGACGACGTCTTCGAGCAGCTCGATCGCGTAGCGGTAGTCGCCGGCTTCCGGTTGGCCATCGGCACGGGGGTCGCCGGCGAGGGCCAGGATGTTCTCGATGCCGAGCTCGCGGTAGAGGTCGAGCAGCGCCGTGACGTCGTCGCGGGTGTGTCCATGACACGTGAGGTGCGGCATCGGCTCCCACGTCGTCTCCGTGCGCATCCACTCGACGACATCGCCCGTGCGGTGACGATCGGAACCTCCGGCGCCATAGGTGATCGACACGAAATCGGGGTTCAGCGGCTCGAGCGCGGCGACGGTGCGGCCGAGCGTGAGGTGACCTCCGGGGGTCTTCGGCGGGAAGAACTCGAACGACAACGTCGTCCCCGCCGCCAGCTTCTCCGAGATCCGAGCCATCCCGAGAAGCTACCGCCACCTGCAACGCTGGGGTCAGGCACCGAACGTTGCAGGTCGCGGACAGAGCGCTTCAGTGGCGGAAGTGGCGTTCGCCGGTGAAGACCATGGCGATGCCGTGTTCGTCGGCCGCGGCGATCACCTCGTCGTCACGCACGGAACCGCCCGGCTGGATCACTGCCGTGATGCCCGCCGCCACTGCCGCGTCGAGTCCGTCACGGAACGGGAAGAACGCGTCGCTCGCGCACGCCCCTCCGGCGGCCCGGCCGTCGGAACGCTCGGCAGCGATGCGGGCGGAGTCGAGCCGGTTCTGCTGGCCGGCGCCGATCCCGAACGCCTGGAGATCCTTGGCGTACACGATGGCGTTGCTGCTCACCGCCGCGCACACCAGCCAGGCGAACTCGAGGTCGCCCCACTGGGCGTCGGTCGGCTCGGTTGCCGTCACCACGCTCCATGCATCGCTGCGGGCGCTGACCGCGTCGGGTTGCTGGACGAGGAAGCCGCCGTCGACCGGCCGGAGGTCGAACGGCAGCGGCGCCGGAGCGCCGGCAGAGATCACCCGGAGGTTCTTCTTGGCAGCCAGTACGTCGAGCGCGTCATCGTCGAACGCCGGCGCCACGATCACCTCGGTGAACACCTCCGCCAGCGCGACAGCGAGGTCGGCGGGCACGGTCCGGTTGAGGGCGACGATCCCACCGAACGCGCTGACCGGATCGCAGGCGTTCGCCCGTACGTACGCGTCGGTGATGTGATCGGCGACCGCGACCCCACACGGGTTGGCGTGCTTGACGATGACGCACGTCGGGCCGTCGAAGCGCTGGACGAGCCGCCACGCCGCTTCGGTGTCGAACACGTTCAGGTAGCTGAGGGCCTTGCCGCCGTGTTGGGTCATCTCGTCCCACCAGCTGACACTGCCCGACCGGCGGTAGCGGGCGCCCTGCTGATGCGGGTTCTCGCCGTAGCGGAGCGGTTGTGCGAGCTCGAGCGCGAGGTTGATCGTGGGCGGGAGCAGCGACTCGTCGGAGACGGCGCCCGCGGATTCGCCCGAATCGACAGCTTCATCGTCGGTCTCGTCGAGCCACGTGACGATCGCCGCGTCGTACGCGGCGGTGTGGGCGAACGCCGATCGCGCGAGCCGTCGCCGCGTGGCCTCGGTCAGCGCGCCGCTGCTGGTGATCTCGTCGAGCACGGGCTGGTAGTCGGCCGGATCCACGACGACGCCGACGTGGGCATGGTTCTTCGCCGCCGCCCGCACCATCGCCGGGCCGCCGATGTCGATCAGGTCGATCCCAGGATTCGAACTGAACGGGTAGAGGTTGGCCACGACGAGGTCGATCGGTTCGATGCCGTACGCGTCCATGTCGGCGCGGTGCTCGTCGAGGGTCGGGTCGGCGAGGATCCCCCCGTGGATCTTCGGGTGGAGCGTGACGACGCGGTGCCCGAGGATCGCCGGCACCCCGGTCAACTCGACGACGTCGGTGACCTCGATCCCGGCGTCCGCGATCGCGGCCGCAGTCCCGCCACTCGACACGAGCGTCCAACCCTGTTCGTGCAGACCTCGGGCGAGATCGACGATGCCGGACTTGTCGAACACGGAGAGCAGCGCGGTGGGCACGCCACGAACGTAGCCAGTGCCGTCACCCGCACGGCAATGTCACAGGACGGCAATAGACCATCGGGCGTGGGAACACGTACTACGGTCATCGGTTGTCGCTCCCGACAAAGACACATCGTTCCAGCCCCCGGAGGTTCCTGGTGGATTTCAGCAAGTTCAAAGTTCACGACTGGCTCATGGTCGGCGGTGGTGCCGCGATGCTCGTGCTCGGCATGGTGCTCGACTGGACGAGCGTGAGCATCCCCGGGTTCGGCACCACAAGCGGCGACAGCCCGTTCAACTACTTCTTCACCGGTGGCATCGCGTGGATCCTCGTCGTGGCCGTCGGAGTCCTGGCGCTCCTCAACGTGCTGGGCAAGCTGCCCCCGACGCAGCCGTGGCCGCTCATCCTCCTCGGCGCCGCCGGCCTCGCCACGTTGCTGATGATCATCCGTCTGCTGCTCGGCGCCCGTTTCGACGGCACCGACCGCGGCATCGGGATGTACGGCGCATTCGTCTGGTGCGTCATCGCGCTCGCCGGTGCAGTCATGAACTTCACGGCGTCGGGGGGCAACCTCAACGATCTGAAGGACATGGACAAGCTCAAGAGCAGCTTCAACTCCGGCAAGTCCGGCGGCGACGTTCCCCCGCCTCCGCCGCCACCGGCACCCCCGGCCATCTGACGACCGACTGACGTTCTCGTGATCTTCTTGCGCACCCGCGTGCGCAAGAAGATCACGAGAACAGCGATGGAGGGTTACAACCCGGCGACGATCTCAGCCATCAGCTCGCCGGCTTCGGTCGGATTGAGGCCGACCTTCACCCCGGCCGCGGCCAGCGCATCCATCTTGCCCTGGGCCGTGCCCTTGCCGCCGGAGACGATGGCGCCGGCGTGGCCCATCTTCTTGCCAGCGGGCGCGGTGACGCCCGCGATGTAGGCGCTCATCGGCTTGGTGACGTTGGCCGCGATGTACTCGGCGGCCTCCTCCTCGGCCGAGCCGCCGATCTCGCCGATCATCATGATGGCGTGGGTCTCGGGGTCGGCCTGGAAGCGCTCGAGGCAGTCGATGAAGTTCGTGCCGGGCACGGGGTCGCCGCCGATGCCGACGCACGTCGACACGCCGATCCCCTTCTGCTTCAGCTCGTACAGCGCCTGGTAGGTGAGCGTGCCGGAGCGGCTGACGATGCCGACGTTCGGGCCGTCCGCGGACGGCTCCTGCGCGATCTCGCCGGCGGTGATGCCGATGTTGCACTTGCCGGGGCTGATGATGCCGGGGCAGTTCGGGCCGAGCAGGCGGGTGTTCGGGTAGTCGCGGACGAGCGTGTTGTAGACCCTCGCCTCGTCCTGCGCTGGGATGCCCTCGGTGATGCACACGACGAACTCCACGCCGGCCGCAGCCGCCTCGAGGATCGCTGCCGATGCCGCCTTCGGAGGCACGGCCACGAAGCTCGCCGTGGCGCCGGTCGCCTCGACGGCCTCCTTCACCGTGTCGAAGATCGGGATGCCGTCGACCTCCTGGCCAGCCTTGCCGGGCGTGACACCGGCGACGACCTGCGTGCCGTAGTCACGGTTGCGCAGGCCGTGGTACTTGCCCTGGCCGCCGGTGAGGCCCTGGACGATGACCTTGGTGTTCTCGTTGACGAAGATTGCCATGACCGTTCCTCAGTTCCCGTTCGCGATCGCCACGGCCGCACGCGCAGCCTCCAACATGGTCGGTTCCGACCGCAGCTTGTCCGCCGGGATGCCGGCATCGAGCAGGATCTGGCGACCCTCCTCGGCGTTGGTGCCGTCGAGGCGGATCACGATCGGTGCCCGCAGATCGACGCGGCCCATGGCCTCGACGATGCCCTTCGCGACCTCTTCGCCGCGGGTGATTCCTCCGAAGATGTTGATCAGGATCGACTGCACGTTCTCGTCGAAGTTGATCACCTCGAGCGCCCCCGCCATCACGTCGGCGTTCGCGCCGCCGCCGATGTCGAGGAAGTTGGCCGCCGTGCCACCGACCTGGTTGACCACGTCGAGGGTCGACATGGCGAGCCCGGCGCCGTTGGCGATGATGCCGACCGAACCGTCGAGGCCGATGTACTGGAGGTCCTTCTCCTTGGCGAGCTGCTCGCGCTCGTCGAGCTCCTCGGTCGCCGCGAACGCCTCCCATTCGGGATGGCGGAACGACGCGTTGCTGTCGAGGCTGACCTTGGCGTCGAGTGCGTGCACTTCGCCGGTCGGCTTGAGGATCAGCGGGTTGATCTCGGCAAGATCGCAGTCACCCTCGGTGAAGCATCGGTACAGCTTGACGAGGATGTCGGCGGCGCCGTCCAACGCCCGCTCGGGAAGCTTCGCGTCGGCGCACGCCTGGCGGGCGGTCGACAGGTCGAGCCCGTCGACCGGGTCGATGTGGAGCTTGACGATCGCGTCGGGGTTCGATTCCGCCACGGCCTCGATCTCCACGCCGCCTTCGGCCGACAGCATCAGCAGGTGCTGCTTGGCGGCGCGGTCGAGGGTGAAGCTGGCGTAGTACTCCTCGTCGATGTCGGAGGCGTGCTCGATCCAGAGGCGCTTCACGACGTGGCCCTTGATGTCCATGCCGAGGATGTTCCCTGCGTGCTCACGGACCTCGTCAGCGTCGTTGGCGAGCTTGATGCCGCCCGCCTTGCCGCGTCCACCGACTTGGACCTGGGCCTTGACGACGACCGGATACCCCGCCTGGCCGGCCTCACGGACCGCCTCGTCGACGGTGTCGGCCGGGCCGCCGGGGCTCACCGGGATGTCATAGCGGGCGAAGTACTGCTTGCCCTGGTACTCGAAGAGGTCCACGTGGGGATGCTCGCTTTCTCGTGTTTCGGTTGGCCGGCGCGGCGATGGCCGGCCGTGCGCTCCACGAAGCAGGAACCCTACGTCGTCGTCCGTGAACCGATCCAAACCGGTCCCGGCCGCCGGAACTCCGGCTCGTTCGGAGGTTTGTGGCAGCCGATCGGCCGACCCGTCTGTAGATCGACTGCCGCAAACGACGCGCCCCCGGGTTTGTGGCAGCCGATCGGCCGACCCGTGTGCAGATCGACTGCCACAAACCTCTGCCGAGTCCGGTCGTGCATGGGTTCCGCGCCACCGATGGGCAGACTGTGGGCGTGGCAAGAGACGACGGCGGACCCATCAGGCTCCGCTCACCGTTCTCGCGTGCGGTCGTTCCGGTGCTCGGAGGCATCGGCGTGCTCGCTCTGATCGGGCTGTTGTTGTGGGGCATTGCCGCGTACATCTCGCGCGGCGGCGCCGAGGTCAGCGATCGGCTCGCACCTCCGACGTTCGAGGTCGGCAGCACGCAGAACACCGCTCGCCTCGTGGCCGAGGACGGCCCGATCATGCTGCCCGGGCTGAACACGACCACCGGTGAACGCACGTTCGTCATCGACCACGAGGGTGACGATCCGGCCACGGGCTGGGTGGTGTACGCCGGGTATCCCGCCGGTGCCGACCCGTCCTGCACGGTCGAGCAGGTCGTCGGCACGCGGGAGTTCATCGACTGCGAGGGCACCACGATCGACGTGTCCGACCTCGCTCCCCCACCTGCCGGCGTCAACCCGGTGGTCGAGAATCAACGCACGCTCATCCTCGATCTCAGCGGCGTGACCCGGCCGACAACCGTCCCCAGTTGACGGGTCCGATCAACGTTTGCGTCGGGATTCAGGTACACCCGTCGGTGCTGGATCCCGACGCAAAGGATGGTCGGAGCCGGTCGACCCCCTCGTCAGCCGCCGCTGTCGAGCATCACCGTGGTGCAGAACAGTAGGTCGTACGGCCAAGATCAGGCAGGCAGTGTGGCCGTGGCGTCGACGAGGCGCTCGGCGAAGACTTCGGAGTGCTCGTCGAGCTTGCTGCGGCTCATCGCCAACCCGCCGATGACGTAGGCGCCGGTGTCACCGAGGGCCTGTGTGAGCTTGTCGAGGGCCTTGCCCGGCGCCAACGCGAACGTGCAGAACGCCGCCGCGCGCTTGCCGCGCATGGCCGGCAGGTTGGCGATGCTCGATGCCGCCCACGGCGCCTGGCCGAACACGAACGCCCCGTGCACCCAGGTGCCCACGAGCACCAGATCGGCCTCGTGGATCGACTGGTGATCCGGCGCCTTGACCTGGGACAGTCCGGTGATCGTCCAGCGATCCTGCTGGAGCAGGTCGGCGACCTTCTCCGCCGCGGTCCACGTGTTGCCCGTCAAGCTCTCGACCAGAATCGCTGCCTTCACGCCGCCATTCTGCCAGATCGGTTCGGCTGACGAAGGCCCCACGATCAGCGTCAGAATCAATCGGGGTTCGGAGTCGCGTGCCGCGCACGGCGAAGCTGCCCCGGCTCAGACCTTCTTCAGCGGCGCCCACGCGAGTGCCAGGTGCTTGGTGCCGGCGCCGGCAAAGTTGATGACGGCCTCGGCCTTCTCGCCCTCGCCGGAGATGCCGATGATCACGCCCTCCCCGAAGGCTGGGTGCTCGACGTCGTCGCCGATCCTCAGGCCGAGCTCCTGGCTGTTCGACGGTGCAGGTGGAGTGACCGAGCCCGATCGGATCGCAGCCTCGACCACGCGGTCGCGGTGAGCGTCGTGGCCCGCCCGGATGTCGGCGTTGATGTCGCGGCCACCGTCGGACCCACGCCGGCGATACGGCGGTGGGTCGCCGTACGCGGCTCGGCCGCCGCCGTAGGAACCGCCGCCGCGGTAGCTCTGGCGGCCGTAGCTCGACCGGCCGCTGACGTTGCCGGTCGACTCGATCAGGTGCTCGGGGATCTCGTCGAAGAACCGCGACGGCTGGTTGTACTGGGTGGACCCGAACAGTTGGCGGCTCCACGCGTGCGACATGTACAGCCGCCGCATCGCCCGCGTGATGCCGACGTAGGCGAGCCGGCGTTCCTCTTCCATCTCGACCGGCTCGGTCAGCGCCCGGATGTGGGGGAAGATCCCTTCCTCGACGCCAATCAGGAACACGACCGGGAACTCGAGACCCTTGGCCGAGTGCAGCGTCATCAACACGACTTGGTCCTCGACCTGCCCGTCGGGCAGCTCGTCGGTGTCGGCGACGAGAGCGACCTGTTCGAGGAACTCGTCCATCACGGTGAACTCGCGGGCCGAGCCGACGAGCTCGCCGAGGTTCTCGATGCGCGTGTGCGCCTCGACCGTGTCCTCCGTCTCCATCTCGGCGAGGTAGCCCGAGTCGTCGAGCGCTGCTTGGAGGACGTCGGCCGGACCCTTCGAGTCGTCGCCCGCCATCGCGCCGAGACGATCGAGCAGGTCGACGAACGATCCGAGGCCCCGGATGGCCGGGCCGCTGACCCCCGCCTCGTCGGCACGGCGCATCGCCTCGAGGAACGGGACCCCCTCCCGTGCGGCGAGCGCATCGAGCTTGGCGATGCTGGCGTCGCCGATGCCGCGCTTCGGCACGTTGAGCACCCGCTTGACGCTCACCTCGTCGGCCGGGTTGACGACCGCCCGCAGGTAGGCCATCGCGTCCTTCACCTCGCGGCGGTCGTAGAACCGGGTGCCGCCAACCACCTTGTACGGCACGCCGAGGCGCATGAACGCCTCCTCGATCACCCGGCTCTGGGCGTTCGTGCGGTACAGCACGGCCATCTCGCGCCAGTTGACGGCGTCGTCGCGCTGGAGCTGGCGCATCGTCGAGCCGACCCAGCGGGCCTCGTCGCCCTCGTCCTCGGCGTGGTACCGAACGATCCGGTCGCCGGCACCCGAGTCGGTCCACAGCGACTTCGGCTTGCGCTCGGTGTTGTTGTCGATCACCGCGTTGGCGGCGTCGAGGATGGTTTGCGTGCTGCGATAGTTCTGGTCGAGCACCACCGTGGTGACGTCGGGGAACGCCTGCTCGAACTGCAAGATGTTCCGGAAATCCGCGCCGCGGAAGCGATACACACTGTTGTGGACGAGCACCCCGTTGGCTCCGTACGTGTGCGTCACGTCGACGTCGAGGTCGTACACGGCACCGGAGTACGGCACGAGTTCGGCCGACTCCACGAGCGCCGGCACGAAGCCCCCGTCCCGCGCCACGAGCACCTCCATCCCGGGCATCACGTGGGCCAGAGGCATCAGATCGAAGATCGTCCCGTCGTGCGACAGCCGACGACGGATGTCGAGTCCACCGATCGTGGCCACACGCTTCGCGTCGGCCAACGCCCGCCGATAGTCCTTCCACGACGTCTCGTAACGGACCGACCGATGCTTGCTCGACCGCAGGGCGACGCCGCCACGCTCGAGCCGGTCGATGACGTCTGCCCGGTTCGATGACCACTGCACCCGGTGGTAGCCGACCGCGGAGCGTCGATCGGAGAACATCGTGAGGTTGATCGTGGATCCTCGAGTGCCGTTCTGCGGACGGTGATGTGGGAACTCAGGATGGAGGAGTCGATCCTCCATCAGCAGCTTCGCTCGCGTCTCGGTGTCGATCGACTGGAACAGGCGCTGCCGCCAAGCGTCGTCCATCGCCAAGTTGCGTCCCACCGAGTGGAAGCACGCCGACGGCAAGCCGTACTCGGCAGCGAGGAACGACTCGAAGTACGCCGCCTCGGCCGTCGAGTCGCACGTCTTCAGGATCCAGGCGGCATCGGCATGCTCCTGGTTGCATCGGACGGCGAGACCGTGTTGGACCGCCTCGGCCTGAATCGGGCCCGCCTGTGGCGGACGGGCCCCGATCGTGCGGCCGATGCGCCACCCTCGATCGGCGCGATACATCAGGTACACGAGCTGCCGGTCGGGCTGCGGGACGAGTCGTGCGGGGATGAGGTGGTGGGGTGTCGCGGTGATGATCCGGCCGTCGGCGCGGATCGACACCAATTGGCCCTCGAAGCGGCCTTCATGGACGTGGGCGATCGTGCCGGGATGTAGCGACGCTCCCCCTGATGCCCCGAGCACCACGTCGCCGATCGCGAGCTGCTCGATCGGAACGCTGCCGCCCGGCGTCGAGACGAGCGTGCCCGGCGGCAAACACTGATCGGTGTCGCCGACGACGCAGACGTTCTGGTGGCCGCCGGCGAGGAGCAGGATCATCTCGTTCTGCGCCTGGTTCGTGTCCTGGTACTCGTCGACCAGGATGTGCTCGAACCGCTGCCGGTAATGCTCGAGCACGTCGCCGTGCGAACGGAACAGCACGACCGTCTTCATCAGCAGATCGTCGAAGTCCATCGCCCCGGCCTTCACGAGGCGGGCCTGGTACTCGGCGTAGATGTCGGCGTGCTTGCGGTCGAAGATGTTCTCCGCCCGCACCCGCGCCGCGTCCGGATCAACGAGCTCGTTCTTCCAATTGGAGATGATCGCGTGGACGCCGCGCGGCGTGAAGCGCTTCGAGTCGAGACCGAGGTCGCGGATGACGTAGCCGGTGAGGCGTGTGGTGTCGGCCTGGTCGTAGATCGAGAACTGGCGGGGATAGCCGAGCACGTCGGCGTTGGCGCGCAGGATGCGCACGCAGGCCGAGTGGAACGTCGACACCCACATCGTGCGCACCACCGGGCCGACAAGATTTGCGACGCGCTCACGCATCTCGGCCGCGGCCTTGTTGGTGAACGTGATCGCCAGGATCTTCGACGGCGCGACACCCTGGTGGATGAGGTGGGCGATCCGGTGCGTGAGCACCCGCGTCTTACCCGAACCCGCGCCGGCGACGACGAGCAGCGGACCGGACTCGTGCACGACCGCGTCGAGTTGGTCGGGGTTGAGCCCCTCCGCGAAGGGCGACGGGCCGCGACCGCCGCCGCCGAACGGGCCCTGGTCGGGGTCGTCGAGCTCGACCTGCTCGCCGGGGTCCGCGTCGGCGCGGTCGGCGGGATGCGGGACGTCGCCGAAGAGCTCGTCGTCGGTCATCGTCGTGGCGTGTGCAGTCGGACCGTCATGGCGGTCCCACTCTAGGGAAGGGCTGTCACAGGGGTCACCCGGGCCCCCCGATCCACGTTTGCGTCGGGATCCGGGCACGCCTGTCGGTGCCGAATCTCGACGCAAACGATTTTTGCAGCCGGTCAGAGGCGGATGACGAGGGCGGCGACCTCGTCGGCGGCGGCGACCACGAGCGGAGCGAGCTCCGCGAGGCGCGCGCCGGTGAGGCGGACGCTCGGGCCCTGCACGCCGATCGCCGCGTGCGCCGACCCGCGGCGAGTGCGGACCGGAGCCGCGACGCCACAGACACCGACGTGACGCTCCTCGATGTTGGTCGCCCAGCCGCGATCGCGGATCGTCGCCAACTCGGCGGCAACATCGTCCGGCGACGTGATCGTGCGGTCGGTGAACCGGTCGAAGGTCACCAACGCGGCGATCTCCCGCTCGAGCGGCCCCGCGGAGAACGCGAGCAGCACCTTGCCCATCGCCGATGCGTGCATCGCGATCTCGGCGCCCGTCGGATGGTCGAACCGCAGCGGTGAGGCGCTCGTCGCGCGCTCGATCACCACGACCTCGTTGGCCCTCCGGATGCCGAGGCTGACCGATTCTCCCGTGCGTTCGCTCAGCTCGTCGAGGACGGGACGGGCGACGTGGTATCCGGCATGCTCGATCGCCCGCTGGCCGAGCACGGCGATCCCCATGCCCAGCCGGTACTGCTCGCCCATCGGTTCCTGCTCGACGTAGCCGGCGACGATCAACGCACGCAGGAGCCGATGCGTCGTGCTCGGTGTCAGCCCGACCTCACGGGCGATCTCGGAGAGCCCGAGTGGCCGCTCGGAGGCGCCGACGCACTCGAGCAGGGCGATCGCCCGCTCGATCGACTGGGTGCCCGAACGCGGCGGGGTCGGGGACGTCTCATCAGCAGGCACGACGCCGGAGTCTTGCAGTCGCGAACGCCTTGATGAATAACTGACGGAATTGGTCATGATTTCCACGTTGCAGAATGCTCTTCCACATTGTATCTTCACGATCCATGCGAACCGCACGACTCCCCCTTGCCCTGCTCGCCGCCGGACTCCTCGTGGTCTCGGCCGCCTGTGGCAGCGACGACGACTCGTCGTCGCAGGCCGCACCGGCCGGCACCACCGCCACCGAGGACGACGGCACGGCGGCGCCCGACGAGACGGCCGCTCCGCCGGCCACCGACGGCGAGACGCCCGCCACCGACGCACCGGCCTCAGACGTCACGCTGCGTCTCGGGTACTTCCCCAACGTCACCCACGCCCCGGCGATCATCGGCGTCGACACGGGCCTGTTCGCCGACGCGCTCGGCTCGACGGCGACCCTCCAGACCTCGACGTTCAACTCCGGCACCGAGGTGATCGAGGCGATCTTCTCGGGCGCGCTCGACGCCAGCTTCATCGGCCCCAACCCGGCGATCAACGGCTACTCGAAGTCCGGCGGCGAAGCGGTCCGCATCGTCGCGGGCACGACGTCGGGTGGAGCATCGCTCGTGGTCCGTGAGGGCATCGACGACCCGGCCGACCTCGAAGGCGTCACGCTCGCCACACCGTCGCTCGGCAACACCCAGGACGTCGCGCTGCGGGCGTGGCTGCTCGAGCAGGGCTACGAGACCGACACGAGCGGTGGAGGCGACGTGCACATCACGCCGCAGGACAACGCCGACACGCTCGCCGCGTTCCAGTCCGGCGCCCTCGACGGCGCGTGGGTGCCCGAGCCGTGGGCGACCCGCCTCGTGCTCGAAGGCGGCGGCCACGTGCTGCTCAACGAGTCGGAGCTGTGGCCCGAAGGCGACTTCGTCACCACGCACCTCATCGTGGCGACCGAGTATCTCGACGAGCATCCTGACGTCATCAAGGCGCTGATCGCCGGCCTCGCGGAAGCGATCGAGGTCGCCAACGGCGACGCCGCCACCGCCCAGGCGACGACCAACGCGGGCATCGAGGCCATCACCACCAAGCCGCTCGCCGACGAGACGATCGCCGGCGCATGGGAGAACCTGCGCTTCACCCTCGATCCGATCGCGTCATCGCTCCAGGGTTCGGCCGACGATGCCGAGGCCGTCGGCCTGCTCGACTCCGTCGACCTCACCGATCCCGGTATCTACGACCTGACCCTGCTCAACGAGGTGCTCGCCGACCGCGGCGAGGAGCCGGTGGCGGGCCTCTGATGACCCGCACCGCACCCCCTGCTGTCAGCCCGTCGAGCGCCGTCGCGCTCCACGGGGTGACCAAGACGTTCGGATCGGGCGCCAACGCGGTCACCGCGTTGCGCGATGTCGAGCTCGACATCGCGCAAGGCGAGTTCGTGTGCCTGATCGGGGCATCGGGGTGCGGCAAGTCGACCATCCTCAACCTCGTCGCCGGGCTCGACTCCCCCACCGGCGGCGAGGTCAGGGTCGACGGCCGGACGGCGATGATGTTCCAGGAGTCGGCACTGTTCCCGTGGCTGACGATCACCAAGAACATCGAGCTGCCGATGCGGCTCGCCGGCGTGCGGCGGGCTGAGCGCAAGGCCCGGGCCGCCGAGCTGATCAGCACCGTCCACCTCGACGGGTTCGGCGACAAGCGACCGCACCAGCTGTCGGGCGGCATGCGCCAGCGGGCCGCGCTCGCCCGGGCGTTCGCCCAGGAGGCCGACGTGCTGCTCATGGACGAGCCGTTCGGCGCCCTCGACGCGATGACCCGCGACGTGCTCCACGAGGAGCTCGACGCCCTGGTCCGCGACCGTCGCCTCACGGTGCTGTTCGTCACCCACAACGTTCGCGAGGCCGCCCGCCTCGGCGACCGCATCGTGATCATGTCGCCGCGCCCCGGCCGGGTGACCGCCGAGGTCCCCGTCCACATCGAGCGCCCGCGGCGTATCGACACCCCGGCGGTGAGCGCGCTCGCGGCCGAGGTGACCGACCGCCTGCGCGAGGAGGTTCTGGTCCATGCTCGAGCTTGATGACAAGATCTCCGCCGTGGCGCCCGACCTCGACCCCGACGACGCGCTCGCCGTCGACTCCCAGCTCGACGATCGAGCACTTGCGCCAGCGTTGCGACCGGCCGCCGGCGATCGGGCCCGCCGAGTCTGGCTTGCCGTGTGGCCGAAGGTGGCGGCGATCGCGATCGCCCTCGGCCTCTGGCAGCTGGTGGTGCTCTCCGGCTGGCGTCCTGAGTACGTCCTTCCTGCGCCGGCCACCGTGTTCGAGCGGCTGGGCGAGCTGATCGCGGACGGCACCGTGTTCGACGCACTGCGCGTCACGGGCGAACGAGCCATCTACGGCTACGGGGCGGCGCTCGTCATCGGTGTCACTCTCGGCTCGCTCGTCGCCTCGTCGAAGATCGTCCGCTCCGCGGTCGGCTCGATGATCACCGGGCTCCAGACGATGCCGTCGATCGCCTGGTTCCCGCTCGCGATCCTGCTGTTCAAGCTGTCGGAGCAGGCGATCACGTTCGTGGTCGTGCTCGGCGCCGCACCGTCGATCGCCAACGGGCTGATCGCGGGTGTCGACCACACGCCGCCGTTGCTGCTGCGAGTCGGCACGATGATGGGCGCCAACCCGTGGCAGCGCCTGCGGCACGTGATGCTGCCGGCCGCGATGCCGGCCTTCGTCGGCGGCCTGAAGCAGGGTTGGGCGTTCGCCTGGCGCAGCCTGATGGCCGGCGAGCTGATCGTCATCCTCGGCCCCTCGGTCGGCTTCCTGCTCCAGCAGTACCGCAACCTGGCGGACGCGGCCGGCCTGATCGCGATGATGATCGTCATCCTGGTGGTCGGGATCCTGATCGACACGCTCGTGTTCGGCTCGCTCGACCGCGTCGTCCGGCGCCGCCACGGCCTCACCGAAGACCGCACCTGACGGCTCAGATCTTCGTTTGCGTCGGGATCCGGCACCGACAGGCGTACCGGAATCCCGACGCAAACGTGTGTTGGAAATGCACGGGGAGACACTGGCAGCGGTGGGGTACGGTGTCGATCGATCAGTGCTGCCGACCGGGTGCAGCCGCGTGGGAAGGAGGGCAACCAGATGACCGTGTCTGTGCTCCCTCGTTCCGGCCGCGCCCCGGTGCTCGTCATCCTCGCGTTGATCGTCTCCTCGCGTTGACGTCGCCCCGCTGACTTCGCCCGCCCATCGGGTGTGAGCGACGGCCGGATCCCCATCCGCCGTTCTGCTCCCCGAAAGGGTCCTCACCATGTCCACCCCACACCGCGACGCGCCGAGCTGGCTCGTCGACGAGCCGTTCGACGACGTCGACCACGGCGCCGTGAAATCCGGCAAGGAAGCCCAGGTCAACCTCGTCGAGCGTGTCGGCGCCGACGGCGCGAGCTGCCTGATCGCCCGCAAGCGCTACCTCCCTCGCCACGTCACCCACAAAGGCCAACTGGAGGCGATGGGCGTGCAACGTTCCTCCGCGTTCCGCCACGACGTCGAGTACCGGGAGGGTCGACAGTTCCGCAAGTCGCGCGACCGCCGCGCCGTGGAGCGGATGTCGACCTACGGCAAGCATCTCCTCCAGGACCGTTGGACCGGCCACGAGTTCGACGTGATGGGCCGGCTGTGGGAGGCCGGTGTGAACGTCCCGTACCCGATCGGTTACGGCGACGACGTGCTCGATCTCGAATACGTCGGCGACTTCGACGGTGTGGCACCGCAGCTCGCGGTGGCCCGGCTGGACGACGACGAGCTGGGCTCGGCACGCGATCAACTCGTCGCCGGGCTCCGTTCGATCACGCGGGCGGGCTGGGCCCACGGCGACCTGTCGGCCTACAACCTGCTGTGGTGGCGCGGCGAGCTGTGGTTCATCGACTTCCCGCAGGCCGTCGACATCGCCGCCAACCTGCGCGGCCTCGACTTCCTCCACCGCGACGTGCTCAACGTGTGCACCTGGTTCGCCCGCCGCGGCATCGACGTCGACGGCGAGGACCTCTTCGCCGACCTGCTCACCCACCTCTGACGCTCGTCCTGCGCCCCACTCCTCACCCGCCGCCCAAGTTTTGTGGCAGACGATTCGACGACGGGTCGGCCGATCGACTGCCACAAACCGCCCTGGGTGCGGCGGCTACCTTTCACGGCACGCGGCGGCACGCCACGGCCGTCGCCACCGCCCGACCTGACCTCCACCCGACCTGACCTCCGCCCGACCTCACCTCGCCCGACCTGGCCTCCGCCCGACCTGATCTCGCCCGACCTGAACTCGCCCGACCTGAAC